>JABUTA010000061.1:1807-10990 GCA_021443845.1 Parasporobacterium sp. | reverse complement strand
CTTTTTTTACGGCCGCCCTCCAGCCTTCAAGCTTCTTATTTCTCCGTTCTTTTTCCATGCAGGGCACAAATTCTCTGTATCCTAATGTCGTGAAAATGTCCGGAGCATAGATTCCTGCCTTAAGTCCCGCGCCATATGCAACGCCCATGTTAGACAGTTCCTCTGTTTCAGACACACATACCGAAGCATCAAGCATGTTGCTCTGAAACTGCATCAGGTATCTGTTTTTAGTAGGTCCTCCGTCTGTTTTTACAAGGTCAACATTCTCACCTGAATCCGACTCCATCGCATTTATTACATCGGTTATCTGATATGCGATGCTTTCAAGCCCTGCCCGTACGATCTCGTTCCTTCCTGTGGTCCTGTCCATTCCGCTTATTATAGCTTTTGCGCTGTCATTCCAGTATGGTGCCCCCAGTCCCGAGAATGCCGGTACCATATACAGGGAATCATCCTGAACGGCTTTTTCTGCAAGCATTCCGGTTTCATCTGCATCCCCGATCAGCTGCATATCATCCTTAAGCCATGTTATCACGGCACCGGAATAATTGATATTTCCTTCCAGCACATATGAAAGCCTTCCGCCGACCATGTAACCTATGGATGTGACCAGGCCGTTAAGGCTTTTTTTAGGAGCATCTCCGATATTCATCATAATGGATGAGCCTGTGCCGTATGTGGCTTTAACCATGCCTTTTTCATGGCAGCCCTGGCCGAATAAGGCGCTGTGTGAATCACCCATTACACACATGATCGGTATTTTATGCGGCAGGCTTCCTTCAAAATCCGTGTCACCGAAATCCCCATCGCTTTCAATGACTTCCGGAAGAAGTTCCGAATCAATTCCGAACATTTTGCAGATTGGTTCATCCCACTTAAGTTCATGAATGTCAAACAGCTGGGTCCTGGAGGCATTGGTATAGTCCGTACAGTATCTTTTTCCGCCGGTAAGCCTGTATACCAGATAGCTGTCCATAGTACCGAAACACAGTGCTCCCTCCTCGGCCAGCTTATCTGCTTCCGGTATGTTCCGTAACATCCATGCGATCTTTCCCGCCGGAAAATACGGTGACAGCTTTATCCCGGTCTTATCCTCTATATATTTTTCATTCTCATCGGTCTGAAGTGATGTACAGATATCTGCTGCCCTTCTGCACTGCCATACAACCGCATGAGCAAGAGGAAGCCCCGTATTTCTGTCCCAGCAGACAGATGTCTCCCGCTGATTGCTGATCCCGACACAGATTATCTCTTCCGGTCCCACATGTTCATATACTTCTTTAACACATGCATTGACATTTCTGTATATCTCATCTGCGTCATGAGATATCCAGCCTTTTTCATTGATGATCTGCTCATGTGTGCGGTACGTTTTGAATGCAGGCCTGCCCGTCTCATCAAACAGTATGCATTTTGTTCCCTGGGTGCTCTGGTCAATGCTTAATACATATTTTCCCATACTATTTACCCAGTTCCCTCTTTACTGTTTCGGCAATTCCTTCTCCGGTCAGTCCGTAATGAGTAAATACTTCTTTGGAACTGCCGGTAACTACCGGTGCATCAGGCAGGGCAAGGTTGATAACTTTCTTAGGGCAATTGCTTCCTACGATCTGTGAAACCATTGATCCCATTCCACCGTAAGGTGAATGCTCTTCAACAGTAAATATCACGTCAGAATTTTCTGCAGCAGCGAGTATTGCATTCTTATCAATAGGCTTGATGCAGTACATATCCAGAACTGTGGTATTTATTCCTTCCTTTTCAAGAATGATTGCTGCATCAAGTGCATGCCTTACCATTTCACCGCATGCTATGATCGTGATCATACCGCCTTTTCTCAGCCATACCGCCTTATCCATTTCGAAAGGCGCGTCCTGCTCGGTATATACATCTTCAACAGGATTCCTTCCGACTCTTATGTATGCCGGCTCGTTGTCACGGATCAGGTATTCAAACAGCTTTGCTGTCTGATGCCTGTCACTGGGAATATATACTCTCATTCCCGGAATGGCAGACATTGCAGCTATATCCTGAGCAGAATGGTGGCTCATTCCAAGGGCTCCGTAGCTGACGCCTCCGCTTATGCCTATCAGTTTCACATTGGTATGTGAATATGCCACATCAACCTTGCACTGTTCATAGCTCCTAGTGCTTATGAAAGATGCCGGTGAAACTGCAAATGCTTTTTTACCGCAGTGTGCCATTCCTGCTGCAATGCTTACCAGATTCTGTTCAGCAATACCTACCTCAACAAACTGATCCGGGAGTGTATCTGCAAAAGCTGTCATGGAAGCACTTCCTCTTGAATCGCTGCACAGCACCGTAATGTCCCGGTCTTTCTTTCCTTCTTTTATCAGTACATCACATATGGCCTGCCTGTTATGGATCTTATTCATGATGCACCTCCTCTGCACGAAGCCTGAAATCACTGATGATCCGGGCATATTCTTCTGAATTCGGGACCTTGTGATGCCAGCCTGCCTTGTTCTCCATCAGCAAAGACCCGCAGCCTTTAACGGTATGGGCTATTACTGCGGTGGGCTTACCTTTGACCTCTTCTGCCTTCTTCAGGGCATCTGCAACAGCATAAACGTCATTTCCCTTTTCTACTTCTATTACGTTCCATCCGAATGCTGTGAGCTTCTCGTTAAGATCATCACTTGACATTACATCCTTCGTGAAGCCCGAGATCTGCAGATTGTTTTTGTCTATGACGGTGCAGAGATTGTCCAGTCCGTAATGTGCACCGGCCATAAAGCCTTCCCACACTGAGCCTTCTGCCAGTTCGCCGTCACCCATTACCGTATAAACCCTGTAGCGTGAATTGTTTTTTTTGCCTGCCAGAGCCATGCCCACGCACACACTGAGGCCATGTCCCAGGCTTCCGGAATTCATTTCAATACCCTTCAGTTTGTTGTTGGGATGTCCTATATAAGGAGATTGGTATTTCGAATACCTGTCTTTTATATCATTCAGATTCAAAAAGCCCCTGTCGGCAAGCACTGCATAATATGCCTCCATGCAATGACCCTTGCTGAGCACGAATCTGTCTCTTTCAGGATCATCAGTATTATCCGGAGAAATATTCATCCGGTCGTAGTACAGTGCCGTAAGTATCTCTATAACACTCATGTCACCGCCGATATGTCCGCCGCCTCCGGCCATGATGATATCGACGATATCTTTTCTTAATTCGTAAGCCTTAAGATTCAGGTCCATTTCATTCACCTCTCAGATATGCCTTTATCTCTTCTTCTATCGGATCATAAAGGTCAGGCTTTATGCCTATGTACTTGCAGGTTTCATAAAGCACGGGAATAATATCCTCGTGGATTCCGACGCAGTGATGGATATACGGTCCTTCAACAATCTTTGCTTCAAGCCTTTTTATATTGTCAACTTCTATCCATAAGTAAGTGCCCATTCCCTTAGGTCCGTCTATACCCTTCGCACGTCCCAGAAGCAGTGAATACTCTCCGTTATCCCCGTCAAATCTTGCCAGAGATATATTGCCGTGTTTTGCCTCAGCTGTTATGCTTCCCGGATGATCAAAGGCCAGAGGATATGTTATCTTCGGTCTTTCACAGGCTACAGACAACGGCCATGGACCGCAATGCTGCAGCAGTTCTCCATTTGGAACATCAGGATGTCGTATGGTCCAGTCTGCAAAGAAGCTCCTCTTCTTATTCATTGCTGCCGCTTCCACAAGAAGGGCTGTTATGGCACCGTGGATATCTGTTTCACATACTACAGGAATACCCTCTTCATTGAGCAGTGAATTGGCCGCACAGGGCATGATTCCTATTTCTTTCTGGAGCTGATTCCAGCACTGTATTGCTGCTGCCTGACATCCGTATTTTTCGATCAGGTTCTTCATGGCAGCCTTCAGTGCAGCTATATTCTCAAGCTCTTCATCCTTAACGCAGACGGTCATGTTATTACGGCAGTACTCCATTACCTTCTTAACTTCCGAAGCTTCTGCTTTAACCTTCTTTATCTCATCCGTAAGTTCCGGCATAGGAATCGGTGTCAGCTGAATGTTGAATTTTTCAAGAAGTTCACCTTCGTTGCACATGGTTGACCAGAATTCATAGGGTCTGGTGGATATCTGAAGGATCCTGATGTTTCTGAATGTCCGTACCGTATTGCACACTGCAAGAAAATCCCTTATGCCTCTCTCAAAGACCGGATCCTCCAGCCTGCAGTTTGTCATATATGTGAAAGGAATGCCGAACCTTCTCAGCACCTTTCCTGTGGCAAACAGTCCGCACTGTGTATCCCTTAACCTTACTCCGTTTTCATCAGGCCTCTCGTCCAATGGTCCCCACAGAAGAACCGGTACATTAAGGTCCTTTGCCAGTCTTGCGCATTCAAACTCTGTCCCGAAATTGCAGTGTGGGATAAAAAGTCCGTCTATTTTTTCGTTTTTGAACTTTTCAGCTATCTTCATCCTGTCATTATCGTCGTAGAGAAGACCTTCTTCATTGATATCTGTAATGTCAACAAATTCTATCTCCAGTTCTCTGAGCTTATCTGCTGTCAGCTTTCTGTATTTAACTGCATCCGGTGCACTGAATATACTTCTTCTGGTCGGTGCAAATCCAAGTTTAACTTTGCTCATTCTCTGTCCCTCCGTGTCCTAACACCAATTCATCTTTGACCTTATAGTATTTTTAAGCCGACTTTATTACAATTCATAATAAAGTGATATTTACTTTATTTTCACTTTATTATATTGAATTTATAGCCGGAACCGGTTTATAATCCTTCTGACTGATGCAGTTCGGATTTACAGACCTTCATTTCCCGGTGAAACGGATAACTGAAGGGAAACATTAAATAAAGCAGGTAAGAAAATGGGTATCACTGCAAAAGAAATAGCGAAAAAACTCGGATTATCAGCAACTGCCGTATCAATGGCATTAAGAAATAAACCCGGTGTCAGCACCGATACCAAAAGGCTTATTATTGAAACAGCCGAAAAATACGGATATGACTTTTCCAGATTTGCTTACAGAAATGTAAATGACAAAAGCATATATGTTATCAGCTATCGCACGCATAATGCCATTTTGTCATATTCACCTATATTTGATGAATTGCTTGAAGGTATAGACCATACCTGCAGAAAACAGAATTATAAACTGAAGGTAATGCCTTTTTATGAAAAAAAGCAGGATGTTAACAGATTCCTTGAAGATCTGCGGATTTCAGACTGCGGAGGGATCATACTCTTCGGGACAGAATCTTCCCTGGACATAATAAAAAAATTTACCGGGCTTCCTTTCCCGATAGTAATGCTGGATACATATTTCGAATCCATCAGCAGCAATTATGTGCTTATCAATAACAGCCAGGGGGCATACCTGGCGGCGGACTATCTAATAAGCACATACATGGACCAGCCGGGATATCTGGCATCGTCCTATGGTCTTCAGAACTTTCATGAACGTTTCAGAGGATTTTCCCATGCACTAAAGGATAACGGAATGTCTGCAGCAAGGAGCAGTATTTTAAAACTTGCCCCCACCATCGAAGGTGCAATGGCCGACATGCAGGAATTGCTTGAGCAGAATGTGCCATTGTCAAGATGTTATTTTGCAGATAACGACCTTATCGCCATCGGGGCAATAAAGGCTCTGAAAAAAAACGGATTCCGGATACCTGAAGATGTTGCCGTTGTCGGATTTGACGATATATCTGAAGGAAGAGTCATAGAACCGGCACTTACGACAATCAATATCCCTCGGCACTTTATGGGTAAAATGGCAGCCAACAGGCTGATAAATCTCATGAACAATATTAATCCTGAAAGTTATAAGGTAGAGGTGGCTACTTCGCTGATTCGCCGGGGCAGTGCCTGAGGAAGAATTATCCGGCGCCTTCACTCATTAAATATTAATCAAAACCAGCCCTCCCAGACACAGCACGATTCCGGCAATCTTAGTTACGGATAGTGTCTCTTTATATAAAACATATCCAACTGCTATCAATGCAATGGCAAGGATCAGGGACTTTACAATGTATCCTGTGTTCAGGTTCCAGCCTGCCTTATACATGTAGATGCTGCCTGCTTCCAGGCCGACGATTGCAAGTCCCAGAACGAAGGTTGTCCAGTTGACCTTCTTCAATTCCAGGAAAATATTCTGTCCCCCGCTTGCTATAAAAAATATGATCAGGGATACTGCTGCCCCCACAAGGTAGGTTATGGTAAGTGATGCAAAAGGATTTATCCTGCTCGGCATCGATTTGGCACTTACCTGGTATATGACATCTGACACCACTGCCAGTATGATAGGCCATATTAAGCTCATGACGTTTCCCTCAGATGCTCTTCCCGAGTTCAGTAAGTTCATTCACTGCCTCTTTATTATTCTTCAGTTCATCTGCCCCAACAGCGTAGAACGGCTTGTAGAACTGTATATCCCAGTTAAGATAATCTGCTATGCAGTCGAACTGATCTTTGATTATTACATACTGCTTTGCATCCACCGGAGATCCGCCCGGCACCAGCACGCCTACCTTTTTGCCGTTCAGCTGACTGCCTCTGCAGTAGCACTTGTCTATTATGAGCTTTGTCTGTGCGGAAAGTCCCCACCAGTAAACGGGGGAAGCAAATACCACCAGATCCGCTTCCACAATCTTATCGATGGTAGGATTGGTATCATCTTTATCGATGCAGCCTTTATGGCATCCGCAGACTTCACAGCCCTTGCAGAAGGCAATATTCAGCTTGTCCGGCTGAATGATCTCTATCTCATGTTTCTCCTTTGCTCCATCCATGAATGCATTGATGGCAGACAGAGTGTTTCCTTTTCTGGCACTTCCGTTTATGATCACTATTTTCATGTGTTTTCTCCTCGATTTATCTTTTCTTGTCCGGTATTTGATACCGTCTCCAAAAATTCCTTACAGAACAGTCGGTTCACATATTGTTGTCTTTCCTATGCCTATGATTATATATTACGCAGCCATAAGTAAACCGAACCGTGAACTAACCACATGCATACTTCCTTAGGATCATTTTATCATTTAAACCTGACTCCTTTATGCCATGCACATTCATTCGTGCCAGCACGATCTCATGTGCATGAAACAAAGCTTTATGCCATGATGCTCACTCGTGCAATGCACGAGTGAGCATCTGTTTTTTCAATAAAAACGGCCGTTTCTTATTCCTATCAGCTTTGTTAACCGGGGCTTACCCTATCAGTGTGATGAAGAAGATGAGGAAGCTGCCACTCCCGCATATACGCCCACGATCAGTGCCATCTCCAGTGCAGCAAGCATGGCCAGGGTCCCTGTAAGGGTGCTTAATTCACCGCCTGTGTTCTGTCCCTCACCGGCATAGAAGCCGGCCAGTATCATTACTGCCTGCATGAGCCTTTCCTTCTTGCTGTACCCCAAAATGCCGTAGCCCTTCTGGGTGGAAAGGAAAGTATCAACCTCCAGGATTTCCTCTTCAAGGATTTCTGCCGGAACCGGAAGCGATACAAGACCTGCAAGTGCGCCAAGTTCGTAGTCCTTTCCGTATTTCCTTCCGTTTGCAGCCAGGGAATCAAACACTTTTTTAAGCTTTCCGCAATTTTCAATACCATTATCGGCTGTAAGAGCAAATACCCTTGAAACATTCAGAGACGTACCTCCTCCAAAGCCGCTTTCTTTCAGTGCCTGATACATCTGTTCCATTTCACTTACGATCTCTTCATCCTTTTTCTCCGAAAAGGCCAGCAGGACTGCAAATACGCTGTCGCTTCCTCCCGTCATGAAAGGATGTTCTTCCTTCATCAGCTTATAGATAGCTTTTCCCCTTTTAATATATGTTTTTACCTCATCATCAGAAACCGTATCCGTAAGGAGCATTGCCGCAAGCGCCAGAGACTCGGAAGCAGGAAACTCTTCCCTTAGCTCTTTATAAATTGCTGCTGCCCGGTCCATCTTGTTCTCCGGATCCTTATCCAGTGCCAGCATACATACAAGAGGCATGGTAACGTTTCCGCGAAAAGCGGAAAACACACCGGTCTTCTCTTTAAGAAGCTTTCTGCAATCCTTTATCCTGTCCGTATCTACGGCAAGGTTTTTGGCAGTATACAAATTTGATGACACCATGTAAACGGAAGCATATTCCAATCCGCCCATTTTTTCCATCTTTGTTTTGTTCTCAATAAAAAGTTCACATCTGCTCTGTAATTCTGACTTCATTGTATATTTCTCCTTTTTTGATTCTTATTTATTTGTCTGCAGATCAAATGCCGGGCGCATCCCTTCAATCTGGCTGCGGGACAGGCCGTATTTTCCGGCAAGTCTTTCCCAGTTATTTCTTACAGCAGACAGGATTTCCGCCGCCAGCGTTTCAGCCATATCCGCTGTGATTCCGAAATGGATTGCAGCAGATACCGCAAGCGGAATTGAGATACGACAGTCGTCACTGTCTACATTAAGTGAAAGTTCATCACCGTAGGGAACCGGATTCACATCAAATAAAGGTGACAGTTTCCAGCCGTTCCTGGTGAGAATAAATGCGTGATTCTTCAGATGGTCATCTGTATTGGACACAGCCATGTTGAATACAATGCGTTTCCATAGCTCAACCAGATCTTCCCTGGGGTTTGCACCAAAGGATCTGATAAAATCTGCCATATCCAGGTAACTCGAACCGTCAGCAGCAGAAGCACCGTCTGTCTTATCAAGAAGGGTCATCGCTGAAGCAAAATGGATTCTCCGGTCTCCTTCACGGTCAAACCGCTTGACAAGAAAGGTGCTGCCAAGATCAGAAAAGGTTTCCAGCCTGGATTCAGGGACATTCAGCCCACACAGCCTCGCCAGATCGTGCACAACCTTTTCCCATGCGCCAGTGTTGTTTTCATCATTCTTTGAAGGAAATTTTGCAATCCACAACTCACCGTTGGTATCCGCAACCGTGGCCTTAGGCCTTGCACCTCCAAGAGAAGATCCGGGCTTAATCAGCTGCTTCAGCCATTTTTCATTAATTGCATCTTCGTCTTTTTCAAATTGACGGGATGCCTCCTCCAAAGCTCGCAGGGTAGCCCATGGGGGTATCGCTGTCTCCTCATCATCGGAAAGGAAATCACCATCAGGCTTTAGCTTGAACCGTATGCCGCCCATTCGTGTCTCGTCATATACGCCCAGCAGATAGTCACTGTCGTTCAGTTTTCGGGGCTT
>JABUTA010000061.1:0-1773 GCA_021443845.1 Parasporobacterium sp. | reverse complement strand
TTTCTCATCAATGTCCGCCCCCATCGGTCAGGGGAAGCATCGGCAAACACACCGAAAATCCCTTTCCCGCTTGGATACTGACGGCCGTCGAAGTGATACAGGGCCGGATCAAGCGCCACCGTCAGTCTGCTTTCCCTAAGCCATGCAGTGTCGTAGGAAAAAGCGTAAGCTTCTCCACCGTGTACAGCATTAACATAAAGCGTACCAAGCAACACCGGTTCCTCTTTGCTGAAACTGTCGTACACATAAATTGATTTTTCGCCGGATGCCATAAGTTCACTCCCTTGATGCCCGTTTTCGGGTAATCAGCTGCAGATCCTGCAGTTTTCGTCCCAGTTCGTCGTCCTTGGCGACGAGCAGCAGGTCCTTGTCCATGTTATTCAGTGCATGCAGCACAGCGGCATAGATTCCAATTGCAACGGAGGGGTCACCCTTTTCAACCTTCCACAGAGAGGCACGGCTGATTCCGGCACGTTCTGCAACCAGCTCTGCGGTCAGATTACGACGCAATCGGGCAAGCTTGATCTGCTCTCCCATTGTCTGAAGGATGTTCTGTGTATTTGGCAATATATTATATGCAGCTTTTCTCATAGTCATCCTCCTACTTTGCTCTTTATTGTAAACATAATTTCCTCTATTGTCAATAATAGTAAACGTTATTCTTCATCAAATCAACCACTGTCCTTTCATCTGCCGGTTGTTAATTTGCGTCACTGTTTACAAATCTGTTTCATCAGCACCCTTTAAGTTTCCTGCAAAAACGTGTTTGTTTTCGTACAGGTATGCCTGTACCCGTTGTGATCGGTACTTATAAGTGGTACTTTTGAAAAATAAATAGAGCAGAAAATGTAGCATACGGTCCAGGATCGGTACTGTATGGATAAGAAAATAATTATTCGCAGGATATCTGCGAAAACAGGAAAAGGAGATCCACCATGAAAAAGATTATTTCAGCCCTTATTACATTAACACTTGCAGTATCCATTGCATTCGCTTCCATTGCAGCAGAAGCAGAAACCGAAGAGCCCGGTGAAATAATTTCGACCGAATACGTTCTCCGGGTTAACCACTTATACCGGTTTTTCCAGGGTTCCGACGATTCCCAGAAGTCTGTCAGGACTGAATGCCCCATCAAGGATGGAGATACTGTTGAGATAGGCGGGTTAAGTGACCTGGTGATCACGGTCGAATCAATTAAAGACGATACACTCTCATTTACCACAAACTACAGTTATGTAATTTACGGAACAGAAGATTATAGTACTTCATATACAGTAAAAGCAGGAGAAGAGCTGGACCTTATAGATATGGGGATATGTGATGCATCCAGCGAATATATAATTTCACTGATAAAAATCGATAATTATGATATTGAAAACTTCAGAGACTTCACCTGTGATATGGATGGCGATAAAGAAGCTGAGCAGATATTCTTTTCTTTCATCGATAACGGTTGTGAGGCTTATTCACTGAATGAAATTAATCTTATATCCAAAGGAAAGCCTTACGTGGGTTATATTGAACAGGCATATGACCTGTTAAGCCTGAAAGCAGTAACAGATACTGAGGGTACACATCTTGAGGCAGAATTCACCACAGGTGATTTTTACAATCACGATGAGGCATCAGTTTATACCATTACTTTCGATGGCAGCTCAGTTCTTGTGGAACAATGATCATTGCCTTAACCTTAAGATAAAAAATGGTTTTATGCCGGATTTCTGCAGGAATGCTCCGGAGTCCAATAATATGTATAAAACGTCTGCTATCTTC
>JABUTA010000060.1:8660-17915 GCA_021443845.1 Parasporobacterium sp. | reverse complement strand
CTCCTTGAATATGGGAAGGCATGTACTCTTGAAAAACGTACCTTTTCCATAAATTCAAGGGTCGTCTCAAATTCTTCAGCAGTCTCCCCCGGGAAGCCTGCAATGATATCCGTTGTAACTGCCGCATCGGGAAAATATTTTCTGATAAGCTGTACAGCCATCATGTATTCTTCAGTTGTGTAATGGCGGTTCATTCTTTTAAGAACCGCATCGCAGCCGCTTTGAAGGGACAGATGAAACTGAGGGCAGAATTCCCTGACATTTCTGACTGCAGAGACAAATGGCTCTGTCACCAGACTCACTTCCAGAGAGCCCAGTCTTATCCGGTCTATTCCTTCGACTGCACTCAGCTTTTCAATAAGTTCTGCGACATCTGCGGCAGGATCATGACCTGAAGTGAAACTGCTGATATCGATGCCCGTAAGAACCAGTTCATGATATCCGCCTGCCGCAAGAGTCTGTGCTTCAGACAGTATTTCCTCCACGCCCCGGCTTCTGGACCGCCCCCTCATGAAGGGGATAAGGCAGTAGGAACAGAATCTGTCGCAGCCGTCCTGGATCTTGACATAGGCTCTTACATGATCCCCCTGACCGGTAATAATCTGGTCTTCGTATTCAGTGCAGTGAGTGAGATCCTTTACAGCCATGCTGCCTTCCAGCGACGTTCTCAGTTTATCAGTTACTCTGGGCAATATTTCGGACTTCATGCTGTTTCCCACAACAATATCCGCCATGGAATCTGCGAGTATTTTATCACCTGCATCCTGGGCATAGCATCCCGTGACCACCACAACGGCATGAGGATTTTTCTTTCTGCATCTTCCGATCATCTGTCTGGATTTTCTGGCAGCCTCCTGTGTTACGGCACATGTATTTATTACATAAACATCGCATACCCCGGAAAACTCTCCGATTTCAAACCCGGCAGCTCTGAACTGTTCCAGAACGGCCTGGGTTTCATATGCATTTGTTTTACACCCCAGTGTATGAAAGGCAGCTATCATATTTCAATAATCTCCACAGTATCAACAGCCTGCCTGTACAGTTCTTCGATGGTACCCTCAAGGAGTTTCTCGGATTTCTGTATTTTTTCAAGCTTCGGCTTTGTTGCCGGATGCTTTGCAACAAATATCGTACAGCAGTCTTCGTAAGGAAGTATGGAGGTCTCATATGCATCTATCTTCTCCGATATTGCCACGATATCCATCTTGTCAAATGCGCACAGCGGCCTGTAAACAGGAAGTGTGCATACTTCATTGGTTACAAGCATGCTGTACATGGTCTGGCTGGCCACCTGACCGATACTTTCTCCTGTCACAAGACCCAGACAGTTATTCTTAAGTGCCAGCTCCTCGGCAATCTTCATCATATATCTCCTCATGATGATGGTAAGTTCTTCATGAGGACATGTTTCATAAATTTTCATCTGAATATCAGTAAAGTTCACCACGTGAAGCCTGATGGGACCTGAATAACGGGCAATGATCTTTGCCAGATCAACCACCTTCTGCTTTGCACGTTCAGAAGTATAAGGGGGCGCATGAAAATATACCGCGTCCAGATTCACTCCTCTCTTTGATACCAGATACCCGGCTACAGGACTGTCAATACCTCCGGAAAGCAGCAGCATAGCCTTTCCGGCAGTGCCCACAGGCATTCCGTTAAGGCCCTCTATCTCAACAGAATAAATATTTATATCGTGATGTCTTATCTCAATACTGAGCATGATATCCGGATCATGAACATCTACGCTCAGTGACTCCGGGTATTCGTTCAGAAGAAGTTCCCCGAGAAGCATGTTCATGTTCATGGACTCCATGGGATAACTCTTGTCGATCCGTCTGCAGTTTACCTTGAAGGTATACTTTTTATCTGTTCCGCCGGCAAAATATGTCTTTTCCATATATGCCAGAACTCTCTTCTTAAGTTCCTCAAAGGTCACAGGATCCATCTGGGTAACAGGACATATCCATGCAATACCGAAGACTTTTGTAAGTGCGGCAACCGCATCGTCAAAATCCGGTTCCTCATATGTAACGTATATCCTTCCCTGGGTCTTTCTGACGCTGAAAGGATTGTCCAGAACTCTGAGGGCACTCTTGATATTTTTCACCAGCATATCTTCAAAGACATACCTGTTTTTTCCTTTTACTCCTATTTCAGAGTATTTGATAAGCAGCATTTCGCTCATTGTTCATTCTCCGTATCATTGTATTTTAATGTGATGTGAATTTTCTCAGCATTCCGTAACAGATTCTGATCTGCTCAAGGGCATAATCTGCTTCCTCCCGGGTATTATATCTGCAGAAGCTGAACCTTAATGTACAGTCTGCTTCCCTGGCACTTAACCCGATTGCCTCAAGAGTTCCTGAAAGTCCGGGCTTATTGGAAGAACATGCGGATCCGGAGGATACGTACACTCCTCTTTCCTCAAGAGCATGAAGCATAACCTCACTTTTTACAGGAAAGAATACCGCACTTACTATATGGGGAGCGCTTTCGTTTCCTTTACGGCTGTTGAGCTTTATATAACAGCTGCCTGCTCTTCCCTCAGGTGTAGTACTGATCTCATCAGCATATTTTTCCAGACCCTCAGTCATATAATCTTTCAGCTCCGTCAGTCCGGCTGTAATGTCAGAAAGGTTTTTGTAGGCATTCTCCGCAGCCTGCCTCATTCCGGCAGCACCGGGAACGTTGTCCGTTCCGCTTCTCATGCCCTTCTGCTGACCGCCTCCAAGAATCAGTGGATTGATCCTGATCTTTTCGTTTTTATAGAGAAACCCCATTCCCTTGGGTCCGTGAAACTTATGGGACGACACGCTCAGGAGATCAATGTTCATCTTCTTCGGAAAAATACTGTATTTGGCAAAAGCCTGAATTGCATCCACATGAAACACACACTCCGGATTCATATCTTTGATGAGTTTTCCGATCCCGGCTATATCCTGCAGGGCACCTATCTCATTATTTACCATCATTATTGTCACAAGGATGGTGTCAGGAGTCATGGCATTTCTCAGGTCTGATAATGATATATGCCCGTTTCTGTCCACAGGAAGATATGTCACCCTGAAGCTTTCCCCATCCTTACAGATATACTTTTCCAGGTATTTAAGAGGTTCCGAAACAGATGCATGCTCAAAGCATGTTGTGACAATATGCTTTCCTTTTCTCTGATTGGCCAATGCAGCTCCGATAATCGCCATATTGTTGGATTCGGTACCCCCGGAGGTAAATATTATTTCTTTTTCAGATACCTTCAGTATTCCTGCCAGACTTTCTCTTGCATTTCTCAGGTAGGTTTCGGAATCAAGGCCCTTCATATGCTTTGAAGAAGGATTGCCGTAATCCTCACGCATGACCTTCTCAATCACCTCTATAACATTATCATCCACCCTGGTGGTGGCAGAATTATCAAAATAAACTTCCATTATCTTCTCACAGCCAGAACAGATCTCCAGTCCCCGTCTGCACATACCTCCCTAAGCTCCAGACATTCATTTGAACCTACAGCGTCAGTAACTTCCTCTTCCTTGTAATCTATTATTCCCGATGAAATGAAGACTCCGTCTTTTTTCATAAAATCATGCACAAAGCCCGAAAGCGGCACGATCACATCTGCCAGAATGTTGGCCAGCACGATATCATACTTATCCCGTGCCAGTTCAGCCCTGACTGATTCGTCTTTCAGGATATTTGCTGTCATAAGCCTGCATGCGCATATATCTATCCCGTTCTGCTGAAAGTTTTCCTCAGCCACTTTCACGGCCTGTTCATCTATATCAACGGCAGTCACTTCTCCTGCCCCCAGCTTCATTGCAGCAATACCCAGTATTCCGGAGCCGCATCCCAGATCCAGCACCTTCATTCCCGGTCTGATATATTTCTGAAGTCCCTTCATGACCAGCCTGGTTGTCTCATGTATACCCGTACCGAAGGCCATTCCCGGGTCAATACTGATCACAACATCTCCCTCCATGTCCTCCGGAACATTCTCCCATGTAGGCTTAATGATCACTCTGCCTACGGAAAACGGTCTGAAATACTCTTTCCATTTGTTATTCCAGTCCTGTGTATCCACTGAGCTTTCTTCTATTTCCACAGGTGTGATCCCGAAATAATCCGATGCATCCTGAAGGCCCTGCTTAACAGCCTCAATATCCACATATGTTCCCAGAAAATCCTCTGTTTCGTTTGCAGCTGTGGGGGAATCACCTGTGCCTATCCCCTCAGGAACAAATCCCTTTTCGTCCAAGTAAAAGCTTACTGTACAGCTTCCGTCATCCTCGGGAAGTTCTTTTACAAAGTCAGCATACATCTGATTCATTTCCTCATCCGTAAGCTGAATATTATTATCTATCTGCACATCGGTGATGCCGTAATCCATCAGTGTGGCACACACCAGTTCACAGTCTGAAGTATTTGTATTTATCGTATATTTTTTCCAGATCATTGCTTTCTCCTGAATTTTTCATTAACTATAACACTTTACAGAATATTCGGTATTTTTGCAAGTTTCCTTCCCATGAATCCGGTATGAATAAGCATCCGGAGAGTCCATGGATATTAAAATTTCCCCGGTACAGACCGACAGTCTGACAAAGCCTTCAGGGCGGAACCTTCGCTGCATCAAACCACATAAATATACTGTATTAATATATATACAAAATCCGAACTGCCAAGGTTAAACTCAATTGACATATCCATGCATAATTAATATAATATTGTAGTCTTATTGCGCATATGTGCACATTAAACGCATGGAGATGGATGATCATGCGTAGTACGTAAACGCATGATTTACAAACATTTTACTAGGAGGTATTACTACAATGAAAAATTTACAGGCAGATGTTGTTGTAATCGGAACAGGCCCTTCAGGTCTGGCAGCATGTGTTGAAGCTTCAGAAGCAGGCCTGAAGGTTATCGCTTTTGAAAAGCAGAACGTATCCGGCGGTGCAGCTAACATGGGTATGGGTCCTTTAGGTATCGGCACCAGACAGCAGCAGGATCAGATGGTTGACATCGACGTTGAAAGAGCATTCAAGATGTTCATGGAATATACTCACTGGAGAGTTGACGCTAACATGGTTAAGAAGTACTTCGAAACTTCAAAGGAAACCATCGAATGGCTGGAAGATCTCGGTGTAGAATTTGCAGGAGCTTACAAATATTTCCCGAAGTCAGAAGCCACATGGCACATCGTAGCTGTTAACGGCGGTATCGGACGTAACGGCGGTGCTATCATGAATAAGGCTATGCTCACAAGAGCACAGGAAAACGGCGTTGAAGTAATGTACGAAACACCTGCAAAGGAAATCTTAAGAGATGAAGAAGGCAAGATCTGCGGTGTTAACGCTGTAGCAAAAGACGGCGAAGAGATCCACGTAGACTGCAAGGCAGTTATCGTTGGTACAGGCGGTGCCGGAGATTCACCGGAATACATGAAGGAAAGAATGGGCTACACATACGGTGAAGACCTTTTCAACATCGTTATCCCTGGTCTTAAGGGCGAAGGTATCAAGATGGCTATCGCAGCAGGTGCAGCTACAACAGAAATGACAGTAGAAAAGATCTACATCCTTCCTGCATCTGACTTCGGCGTACAGTCAGTTCCTGCTGTATTCATGCAGCCTAACCTTATGGTTAACCAGTTAGGTAAGCGTTTCATCAACGAAGAGGAAATGCAGAACACCACATTTACAGGCAACGCTATCCAGATCCAGAAGGGTGCCATCGGCTACTCTATCCTTGACCAGAAGATCGTAAACGGTTACAAGAAGAAAGGTCTTGATGTTGTTAACTTCGTACATCACGTAAGCAACATCGACGACTTCGAGCAGGCTTGTATCGATATCGTTAATGACCCGGCTAACCCGGACGTTGTTATGGCTGATTCTATCGAAGAACTGGCTGAAAAGCTTGGCATCGATCCTGAAGTTCTTGAAGAAACCATCGATGAATACAACGATATGTGTGACAGCGAAGATACACTGTTCTACAAACCAAGCAAATTCATGAAGCCTATCTCAAAGGCTCCGTTCTATGCAGGCAAGTTCCGTCCGTCAGGATACGGCACATTAGGCGGCATCAAGATCAACGAAAATGCTCAGGTTATCGATACAAACTGGGAAGTAATTCCGGGCTTCTTTGCATGCGGTACTGACACATGTACTATCTACGGCGATTCTTACATGTTCTTATTACCGGGCAACACAATGGGTTACTGCGTAAATACAGGACGTTTTGCAGGACAGGGTGCTGCAGAATACTGTGAAGATTTAGAAGACTGATCATTATTATGATTCCGGGCAGTGATATTCTCATGTCACTGCCCTTTCTTGATTCATTTGTATAAAACAGCCCTGCTGTGCGGCCGCTTGCAGGGCTTTTTTATAAATTACACATATTATTTTGACTTAAAAAAGAGGAAAAAAATGGCAGAAGTAAAATTAACAATTGATGGCCGCCAGATCGTGGCGGACTCTTCTAAAACAGTTCTCGAGGCTGCTTTAGACAATGGAATTTACATTCCTCACCTTTGCCACCATGAAGATCTTAATCACAATGGTGGTTGCCGCCTCTGTGTTGTAAAACAGGAAGGCGTTGACGGAGTTATCACTTCCTGCTCAACAAAAGTTCAGGAAGGCATGGTAATCAACACAAAGGATGAACTGGCTGACAAGGTCAGAAAGTTATCCTGTGACTTTATGTTCAAGACTCATCCTCATGAGTGTACAGGTTGTCCTAAGTACGGTAAGTGCCAGCTTGCTTCCATTTCCCAGTATGTAGGCGACACAGGAAGACATCTCCGTGACTTCCAGATCCGTGCACCTAAGGATGAATCCAACCCCCTCATGCTTCATGAAATGTACCGCTGCATCCTCTGCGGACGCTGCGTACGTGCCTGCGGCGAGTTAAGAGGCGTTGGTGCCCTTAAATTTGCCAAGGTTGACGGAAGAATGCGCGTAGTAGTTAACGGCGAATCCCTTTCAAAGGCAGAATGCCGTTTCTGCGGTGCCTGCGTTGAAGTATGCCCGACAGGTTCAATCCGTGACAAGATCGGCGTATTCCGTGAAGATATCCCCCGGGAACAGGCTCTCGTTCCGTGTACAGCTGAATGTCCTGCACATATTGACATTCCTGCGTATATCCGTGCTATCGAGCAGGGTGAATACTCAAAGGCTGTGGGAATCATCCGTGAAAAGGTTCCGTTCCCTCACGCTCTCGGACTTGTATGCAACAACCGTTGTGAAAACAACTGTAAACATAAACATCTTAACGATCCTCTTTCTATCCGCAATCTTAAGAGATTCGCCGCGGAAAACGACAAAGAGCAGATCTGGAAAGATGAATACCTTAAGGTCGCTCCGAGAACAGGCAAGAAGGTTGCTGTTATCGGCGGCGGTGCCGGCGGTATGACAGCAGGATATTACCTGAACAGAAAAGGCCACGACGTAACTATTTTTGAATCTAAGAAGATTCCTGGCGGCCATATGACATCAGGTATGCCTGAATACAGAATTCCTACAGAAGCAGTTCTCGAAGAGATCAAGGTCATCGAGGATGCAGGTGTAAAGATCCTCTGCAATACTCATATTGATAATGCAGCAGAACTCAGGAAGGAATATGATGCAGTACTTGTAGCTATAGGTACATCAGTAGGCAAGAAATTAAATTACCTCAACAAGGACAACCTTCCTGAAGTATACTCTGCTCTTGATATCCTTCAGGCACAGAGACTCGGCTACGATATCAAGCTCGGTGATTCTATCTGTATCATCGGCGGCGGCAACGTTGCATTCGATATCGCAGGTACTCTTATCCGTATGGGCAAGAAAACCGTTAATGTAGTATGTCTTGAAAAGAATGCTTCACAGGCTACACCTTCTGAACGTGATGCTTCCCTTGAAGAAGGATCTATCCTTTACGATTCACATTCAAATGAAGCTATCCTCGGAGAAAACGGTCATGTAACAGGACTTCAGGTTCATAAGATCAACAGCTTCTACTTCCATCCGGAAACCCGTGCCCTTGTAGAAGATCCTATCCCTGACAGCACCTATGTAATCCCATGCGACAGTATCGTATTCGCAGCCGGACAGGCTACAGGTCTTACAGATGCATTCGGTCTTGAACTTAACAGATTCGGATATCCGATCGATCCTGCTACAGGAAAGAGCGAGCTTACCACATCTGTTGAGGGTGTATTTGCCTGTGGCGATGTTATAAGAGGACCTGAATTCCTTATCGATGCCATTGCTGACGGACGTAAGGTTGCTTCTCTTATGGATCAGTATCTGGGCGGCGACGGCGAGATTGACAACACACTCGTTGAGCGTAATCCGAGCCCATACATCGGTGCAATTAAAGACTTCGGTGAATTTACCCGTGAAGAAATGGCAGTACGCCCTGCTGCAGAACGTAAATTAGACTTCGCTCCTGAATCTTCAGGCTTCACCTGTGATCAGGGTCATTGTGAATCAGGCAGATGTCTGCAGTGCGACCTCAGATTACAGATCTCCAAGCAGAAATTCTGGAATGACTATGTAAATACAGAGGAGGCAGATGCATAATGGAAAAATTATTAGTTTGCAGCTGTGTTGCGTATGATCCGTATTCAAACGGCATGGCTTATTTATTAGATAACTATGCAGATACCGTTAAAAAAGGCGTTGAAAAATATGCCGAAATGCGGGGAGCTTCCGATATCATTTACTTACTTCCTGAAGGAAGCAAGAGCTATGGCCTCGGTAAAGAAGCTTTCAGCATGACCTTACCTGCACTTGACAATCCTTTTGCAGTAGCTCAGGTTCTCGTAGGCAATCTTCCACGTCCTATGATCGCTGATGATTACGTTGCTGTATATGAAGGCAAAGAAGTTCTGGTGCTCACACCGGATGCAGCATATGTAATTGCTACCGGCACCATGGATCAGTTTGTGACCGTTAATAAAGGCGGCGTTTCAGAAGTCAAGAAAGCAGCTTACAATTCAAAATTAGGCGCACTGGTTGACCTGTCTGATGCAAAGGCTGTTCTTGTAGGCGGACTTAAAGGCAGATTTGTAACCCCTGCTGAAGCAGCTGAGATTCCTGTTACCGGTGAAACACCTTCCGTAACCGTTTACGGCAAAGAAGCCTGCATGGTATGTGAGCTTGCTAAAATACAGGCTCAGACATGGCAGAACTCCTGCGGCAAGTGTGTACTCTGCCGTGAGGGTACTCTTCAGTGCAAGGCTATGGTTGAAGACATGCC
>JABUTA010000060.1:5803-7672 GCA_021443845.1 Parasporobacterium sp. | reverse complement strand
TTCTTTGATGATTTTTCCTGCACCGTGACAGTCAGGACATACTTCCGTTGATCTCATCATTCCAAACAGACTCTGCCTTGTAACTGTCACCTGTCCGGTACCATTACATTTCGTACAGGTTTCAGGAGTTGTTCCTTCCTTTGCCCCTGTTCCATGACATTTTTCACATTCTTCCTTGAAGTTGATATCCAGCGTTCTGGTGCAGCCGAATACCGCATCCTCAAAGCTTATTCTTACCCTGGCTCTGACATGGCTGCCCTGCATCGGGCCATCATAGCTGCGGCTTCTGCCGCCGCCGAAGAGATCTCCGAATATATCGCCGAAGCTGCTGAATATGTCATTCATATTCATGTTCTGGTAATTATATCCGCCTGCTCCTGCTCCGCCGCTTTCAAAGGCTGCATGGCCGTACTGATCATATAATTTCTTCTTTTCAGGATCACTTAAGATGCCATAAGCCTCTGCAGCTTCTTTAAATTTTGCTTCAGCTTCCGAATCACCCGGGTTGGAATCCGGATGGTATTTCTTGGCCATCTGCCGGTATGCCTTTTTTATTTCATCAGGAGATGCCGATCTGCCTATGCCCAGCACCTCATAATAGTCTTTTTTATCAGCCATTTTCTGTTATTTCCTTTATTCAACACTGGGTGGAAGGCCATATGGCCCTCCACCCCGTGTATTATTCTTTATAGATTATCTTATTATGCAGACCTGCTGTCATACATTATACTTCTGTGTAATCTCCGTCAACAACGTTGTCATCAGAGCCATTAGAAGATCCGTTTGCCGGGCCCTGCTGCGGACCTGCCTGCTGGTAACCTGCACCCGGGTTGCCCTGTCCTGCCTGCTGGGAAGCCTGCTCATACATCTTGGTAAATACCTTCTGTGAGCTGCCCATCAGTTTTTCCTTAGCTGCTTTGATCTGATCGATCTGATCAGCTGAAAGCTCTGCTGACGGATCTGCAGGAAGGATTGCCTTAAGAGCATTAAGATCTGCCTCAACCTCTGCCTTATCTGCTGCATCCAGCTTGTCGCCTGCTTCACTCATTGCCTTTTCAACCTGCATTGCCAGTGAGTCTGCTTCATTTCTTGTATCTACAGCTTCCTTACGAGCCTTATCCTGTGCTTCGAATTCAGCAGCTTCCTTTACAGCCTTGCTGATCTCATCATCTGACATTGATGTGCCTGATGTGATGGTAATGTGCTGTTCCTTGCCTGTGCCCAGATCCTTTGCGGATACATTAACGATACCGTTTGCATCGATGTCAAATGTTACTTCGATCTGAGGGATTCCTCTCGGAGCAGGTGCAATACCGTCAAGTCTGAACTGGCCTAATGTCTTGTTGTCACGTGCGAACTGACGCTCGCCCTGTACAACGTGGATATCTACCGCACTCTGGTTATCGGCTGCTGTAGAGAATACCTGGCTCTTCTTTGTAGGGATAGTTGTGTTTCTCTCGATAAGTCTTGTGGCAACTCCGCCTAAGGTCTCGATTGAAAGTGAAAGCGGTGTTACGTCAAGAAGAAGTACATCACCGGCACCTGCATCGCCTGCTAACTTACCACCCTGGATAGCTGCACCGATAGCTACGCATTCATCCGGATTAAGTGCCTTGGAAGGCTCTTTGCCTGTAAGCTGTTTTACCTTATCCTGAACTGCAGGAATACGTGTTGAGCCGCCTACCAAAAGTACCTGACCCAGTTCTGAAGCTGTAATGCCTGCATCTCTTAATGCCTGCTGAACAGGTTCTACTGTCTTTTCTACAAGGTCATGGGTCAGTTCGTCGAATTTAGCTCTTGTAAGAGTAACATCAAGATGCTTCGGTCCTTCGGCTGTTGCTGTGATGAACGGAAGGTTGATGTTTGTTG
>JABUTA010000060.1:0-5514 GCA_021443845.1 Parasporobacterium sp. | reverse complement strand
GCTGCTGTAGGCTCGTTGATGATTCTCTTTACATCAAGACCTGCGATCTTACCTGCATCCTTTGTAGCCTGACGCTGAGCATCGTTGAAGTAAGCCGGAACAGTGATAACTGCTTCTGAAACCTTTTCTCCCAGGTGAGCTTCTGCATCTGCTTTAAGCTTCTGAAGCACCATTGCAGAGATTTCCTGGGGAGAATATCCCTTGCCTTCGATGTTTACTCTGTAGTTTGATCCCATTTCTCTCTTGATGGATGAGATTGTATTATCAGCGTTTGTAACTGCCTGACGTTTTGCAGGTTCGCCTACAAGTCTTTCGCCGTTCTTTGTAAATGCTACAACTGAAGGAGTTGTACGTGCGCCTTCTGCGTTTTCAATAACTACCGGCTTGCCGCCTTCCATTACTGATACACATGAGTTTGTTGTTCCTAAGTCAATACCGATTATTTTTGCCATTTTATAATTCCTCCTGAATATGTGGATATTTTACTTATTAATTTGCTACTTTGACCATGCTGTATCTTATTACCTGGTCTTTATACATATACCCTTTCTGAAATTCTTCAACAACCATGTTATCTCCGACTTCAGGATCATCAACGTGCATTACCGCATTATGATAATCAGGGTTGAATTCCTTTCCTGCTGCTTCGATCGGCCTGATGCCTGCATCTTCGAGGGTCTTCATGAGAAGCTTGTAAGTCATGTTCATGCCGCTAACGAAAGGATCATCCGCCTTATCTTCAGCTACTCCGGCAAGTCCTCTTTCGAAATTGTCTACTACAGGAAGTATCTTCTCGACAATGTCCCTTACGCCGAAATCGTATCTCTGGATTTTTTCCTTTTCGCTTCTTTTCCTGAAGTTGTCAAATTCTGCAAAAAGCCTTGCATATTTGTCAGCTGCAGCAGTGATCTTTTCTTCCAGCTCTTCGGCGTGCTTTTCCGCTTCCTCTGCTGCCTTGGCCCATTTGAGCTTACGCTCTTTTTTCTTAGGTCTGGCTTCCGAAGCTTCCTCTGCTGCTTCTTCCGGAGCTTCTGCCTCAGGAGCTTCTGCTGTTTCAGCTTCATTCACTTCGGCATCATCTGCTTCAGTGTCTTTCACTGCTTCAGCTGTTTCTTCTGTATCGATGTTTTCCTTTATCTTTTCATCCTTTGACAAGTCAGTGTACCTGCCTTTCCGTATTATTTGTCTTTATTAAACTTCTTATCCAGGCTGTCAGTTACATTGCTGAGGGCTGCAACCACTTTTTCATAATCCATTCTTTTCGGTCCGATGATTCCCACCTTGCCGTATACACCTTTCTCAAACTCATAAGTGGCGGTGATCACCGAGCAGTCTTTCATGGAATTAACCGGAGTTTCTTTTCCGATATATACCTGTATTCCTGTGGTTTTATCGGAATCATCACCATGGTCCTCGGTCATGAGTTCCGTAAGAAGTTCTTTTTCCTCAAGTGTGGAGATGATCTCACCGGCCCTCATGGAATCCGCAAGTTCAGGATATCTGAAAATGTTCTTCGCTCCGCTGGTGAATATCTCTATACCGTCTGCCGAACCGATAGTAGCAACTATATGACTCAGAATATCCGAAACGAGTTCTCCATGTTTGTCAGCCTGTTCTGCCATCCTGGCAGCCATATCAAAATTGATTTCCTTAAGTGTCAGGCCGTTAAGCGTGCTGTTCATCAGAAGATTCAGCTTCAGAAGAGTCTGCTGATCTATTTCATCCTTTATGCTTATCATTTCGTTCTTGACTATATTTCCTTCAAGAACAATGGTACATAAAAGCTTTTTGGAATCCAGCAGCGTCAGCTGAAGGAACTTCAGACGGTTTCTGTTGGCCTGAGGCATACTTACCACTGATGTATAGTTGGTGTTCACAGCCAGCATCTTGACTACGTCTTTCAGTACTGTTTCGATTCTTTCGAACCTTTCTTCCATTCTGTCCGGACCTGCTGTATTCTCTGCGTGCCTTAAAGGTTCTTCCTGTCTGCTGTTCATCTGCTCAGCCCTTGTCTGAAGCATATCATCAACATACAGTCTGTAGCCTGCATCCGTAGGAATACGTCCCGCCGATGTGTGTGGCTGGAAGATATAACCCATTTCCTCAAGATCTGCCATTTCATTTCTGATAGTAGCTGCACTGAGTTCCAGATCAGTATATTTGGAAATGGTCCTGGAGCCTACCGGTTCTCCGGTTTCCAGATAGTTCTTGATGACTGCCTGAAGTATTTTCTTTTTTCTTGCATCCAGTTCCATACTTCACATCCTGTCCTGATTGGCTTTCCTGTTCGTTAGCACTCATTTAGTCGGAGTGCTAACTTCTGGGCATATAGTATCATTAGCACTCATTCATGTCAAGTGCTAACTATGTGAAATGTATGTGAAAAGCAGGCTTCCGGGCCTGCTTTTACTGATATCCGATATTCATTTCAGAAGATCCGGTCTTCTCTGTCTTGTCCTGTTCACGGACTGTTCCCGCCGCCATGCATCCACTTTTGCATGGTCTCCCGACAGCAGTATTTCCGGAACTCTGTATCCCATAAAATCCTCCGGCCGGGTATACTGGGGATATTCAAGAAGCCTCAGATATTGTTCTTCCTTCTCATCTTTACTGCTGCCTAACAGTTCACCGTAAACCTGTTTTCTGATTCTTTTTGTAAATTCACGATGGGGATAAACTCTGCTGAAGCTTTCATCTTCCCCTGACTTTTCATTTGTAAGAACTCCCGGCACCATACGGCTAATGGCATCCACCATGACCATTGCCGGCAGTTCCCCGCCTGTAAGGACATAATCCCCTATGGACACTTCCTCCGCATCCATAATGTCCAGGATTCTCTGGTCCACTCCTTCATAATGACCGCACAGGATAATGATGTCGTCCTCTCCGGCAAGTTCCCTTGCCATTTCCTGATCAAACACCCTGCCTGCAGGACTTGTGTAAAGTACTCTCGGCTTAGCGCTGCTCTTTATCCCGCTGCAGACAGCTTTCCAGGCATCGTAAACCGGCTGACATTTTATAACCATCCCGGCGCCTCCGCCGAAGGGAGTATCATCAACATGTCCGTGCTTTTCTTCTGTATATTCTCTGAAGTTGACTGTATTTACGGATATATATCCTGCCTTGACAGCCCTTCCTATAATGCTGGAATTCAGCCCGGCATTTATCATATCCGGAAATAAAGTCAGAATGTGAAAGTTCATATTCAGTCCAGGAGTCCTTTCATAACGTGAACAGTAATCCTACTGTTTTCAATGTCAACATCTTTAATACAGTCCCCGATAACAGGAAACAGCAGTTCCTTACCCGAAGGTGTCTGTACTATATAAACATCATTTGCAGCAGTCTGGAGAACATCCTTCAGAACCCCCAGGGTTCTTCCTGACAGTTCTCCTGATTCATCATCAGCATATACACTGCACCCGATAAGATCGGCAATATAATATTCCCCATCCTCCAGCGGCTGGGCCTGAGACCTGTCGATCATGATGTCCGATCCCGCCAGACCCTGTATCTCCTCAGGATTACTGAAGCATGAAAACTTGACGATAGCCATATTCTTGAAATATTTCACTCCGTCAATACCGGTTCTGATATCCCCCTTACGGGTCTTTATTATAACCTCCGAAACTTCTTCAAATCTCTCGGGATAATCAGTAGTAGGAAATACCTTGGCCTCACCGTGCACACCATGTGCTCTGGTCAGTACCCCTATACGTAAAAACTGTTCCAAAAAACACTCCGTTCCGCACAAAACTGTGCTTAAATATTGACCCGGCCCGCAGGCAGATATGCCCCGTGATCCCATGAATTACAGGCGCAGCCATCCTGTGACAATGACTGATATATGTATGCTGTTGTCAGATACACATATATCTGAATGTGAATATGGCGAGCCGTGGTAATTCAGGGATGGCGGGGTGTGTCTGCGCGGGATGCGGATTCGCACCACAAGTGCGGAATCCGTAAGGAGCAACTGAACAGCAAACTCATCAGGAGTTTGCTGTGAACTGCTCCGGCCCGCAGGCAGATATGCCCCGGGATCCCATGAATTACAGGCGTAGCCATCCTGAACAATTCAGATATATATGTATCTGACAACACCACTATATAGATAAAAGAAAAGTAAACCTTCCGTAAGCAGCAGGCCTGCGGGCTGGTTTACTCCTTTCATAATCCTGCAGCAGACACCGTCCTATTCAACGATGTCCACTACAACCTTCTTATTCTCTTTTATAGCCACAGTCTTAACAACTGTCCTAATAGATTTTGCTATCCGACCCTTTTTTCCGATGACCTTGCCCATGTCCTCTTTTGCCACATTGAGCTGAAGGATAACTGTGCCATCTTCTTCTGCTGTCTGGGTAACTGTAACCTGTTCAGGATTATCAACAAGAGCCTTAGCGATTACTTCCACTAATTCTTTCATGCAATGGCCTTTCTTTATTTGATAAGTCCCTCGTTCTTGAATAATCTTGCAACAACCTCTGTAGGCTGAGCACCGTTAGCAAGCCACTTTTCAACAGCTTCCTTGTTGAGAACTACAGCTGCAGGCTCCTGGTTAGGATCATATGTTCCAACCTGATCGATGAATCCGCCGTCTCTCGGAGATCTTGAATCTGCAACAACGATTCTGTAGAAAGGTGCTTTCTTCTTGCCTAATCTTGTTAATCTGATTTTAACTGCCATTTCATTTACCTCAAATCTTTCATTAATAGTATACTTATTTTGTATGATATATTTCCGTTTAAGGGAAATTTTCAAACTTATTATCTGAAGCCCTTCATGCTGCCGCGCATTTTTCTGAGGCTGTTAAGTCCGCCCATCATGCTGCCGACACCGCCGAAGGCACCCCGGCCCTTTTTGCCTTTTCCGCCCATCTTCTTCATGAGCTCCCGCATCTGTTCAAACTGCTTTATCAGTCTGTTGACTTCAGCTATATCAACTCCGGCACCTCTGGCAATTCTGTTCTTCCGGGAAGGATTCAGAAGCTTGGGATTGCTGCGCTCCTTCGGAGTCATGGAATAGATGATACCTTCAATCCTTGCAAGCTTCTTATCATCTACCACTGCGTCTGCCATATTGCCGAGACCGAGTCCAGGCATCATCTTGAGAACTTCGGTGATGCCACCCATCTTCTTCATCTGCTGCATAGAAATGAGATAGTCTTCGAATGTGAACTCATTTTTTCTCATGTGGGCAGCAATACGCTCGGCATTTTCTTCGTCAAGAGTCTGCTCTGCCTTCTCGATAAGTGACAGTACGTCACCCATACCGAGTATTCTCGAAGCCATTCTGTCCGGATGGAATACCTCCAGGTCAGATAGCTTTTCACCCATACCTGCATAAAGGATAGGCACCTGTGTAACCTGTCTTACGGAAAGAGCAGAACCGCCACGGCTGTCACCGTCAAGCTTTGTAAGGATGACACCGTCAACACCTATTCTGTCCTTGAAACCGGCTGCTATATTTACCGCATCCTGACCTGTCATGGCATCAACAACCAGTATGGTC
>JABUTA010000005.1:36112-37900 GCA_021443845.1 Parasporobacterium sp. | reverse complement strand
ACAAAGGGGCACTCTCTTTTTTGTTATTCTTCATTTCCCGAGGAAAACTTTACGCTATCAAGCGGCGGAACCATTTAGGATGTACAGCCTGATTTATCAAAAACTGCATACAGCACCAGGTTATCTGATTTCAAATCCTAGAAAATCGGCTGTATCAGTTCCTCTGTATATGAAGTATAAAGGATGAATTCCGGATTCAATACAAAACGTCTGTGTGGAATTAACAGGAACCCTGGCGATTTCTTTACAGCCGTCTGTAACAGAAAATTCACCTCTTCCGTTTCCCCTGACAGTGATCCTGGTTTCAGTGCCGTCAAATATGAAATACTTAAATCCTGCTGTAGCTCCCTCTGACATATTCGCAATAAACTGGTCAGGATTATCATTACGGTCTTTTCCGCTCTGAGTAAAATAAGGGTGGTCTTTCAGGCGTTTTTTAGGTGCACTGCCGTCAACCCGTCCTGTTGAGTGACCAGCTGCCCAGAGGTTGCATGCTATTCTGGCTTCATATTTTCCTTTTCCGCGTAAAGGACCTGGGTTCAGGCCGCAGGAAGTAACCTCTGACTGCAGAATGGTGCCATCAGGTTTCATGCGGAGCTTTTCGGCACATGCCTGACGTGCGTAGGAAGAGCGGTTTGTCTGGCGGTGATAAAAGATGTACAACTCATTGTTTATATAGAGAAGACCGCCATGGGTATTTCCGAGGTAATTGTTGGCATGACTTTCGTCGGTATTATTATCAAGGAAAAGATCACCCAGATCAACAAGTACACCGCCATATGTAAATCCGCCGTCGGGTCTGTCAGATACGGCATAGCAAAGGTCGTGATTATGTTCACTGGAATATACAAAATAGTATTTTCCGTTGATTTTTCTGATGGAGCTTGCTTCAAAAAAAGCATGATCCTTAAATGCTCCCTGACGTCCCTTGATGGGGAACAGCAACTTAGGTTCCTGTTTTATGGTTACCATATCCTGCTCAAGTTCGATTACCACACCGCCGTCGTTTTTAAGGTTGTGGCCTCTTGATGCGATAAAGGGAACCTTGGTGGCAAAACCGGAATACAGCCAGATTCTTCCGTCATCATCTGTCAGAACACCGGGGTCAAAGGGAAACTGTTCACCGCTTTTTCTTCCCCATACTTTACCGTCCTTATGATGAACTTTTCCATAATATTCATACTGCCCTGCAGGAGTATCGCATACTGCAACGCCCATAGTACCCATGAAATCAAAAGCATAATAAAGGTAATACCTGCCGTCCGGACCTTTCGTTACATCCGGTGCATAAAGAGAACGGATGCCGAAAGGATTCGAAGGATCCTGCTTCTTTCTGTAAATAATACCTTCGTAACGCCAGTCAGAAAGATCATTGACGGGAGCTGACCAGCATACATAGTCATTTACACAGAAAATTGGAGCTCCGAAACTGTCATGGCTGCCGTAAACATATACTCTGTCCCCAAACACATGAGGCTCCCCGTCCGGAACGTATTCCCATGATGGGAGATATGGGTTGAATACCTGATTTTTCATTTTTTAATCCTCGTAATCATAAATGATCTGTTTCTTTAAATATGTTCATGCAGACATATAAATATACTGCATTATCTGTTTCGTCATCAGCATAACAGATTTTGCATATGACATCAGATAGTTTCGTAAAATGTGTTTTTTGTTGCATATATTGCATATATTCAATTGGGTCAGACCACGTCCGGGCCGGAGGCTTTCGTATTGATGTAATTCGTGAAACGAAAAATACCATTTATGAAACAATGACTGACC
>JABUTA010000005.1:4049-36070 GCA_021443845.1 Parasporobacterium sp. | reverse complement strand
AAAAAGGAGGAGAACGAGATGAAAAAAGGGAAAGTAATACTCGGTTCTGCAATCGCACTAGTGCTGGTAATACTTGTTGTTGTGACAAGTGTAGTTGCAAAAACCTATGACGAACAGATAACGTATTGGTGGAGCGGAACGTTTACTGATGCAGAGTTATCTGTAGAGTATACAGCAGATGAAGCACTGGAAAATGGACGTCAGGTTTCCATGGAACAGGCTGCGGAGGGTGTTGTATTGCTTGAAAACAAAAACGGGGCACTTCCACTCAGTGAAAGTGAGAGAAATGTATCCCTGATCGGATATGCTTCACATAATCCTGTTTATTGCGGAGCCGGATCTGTTTCATGGAACACCACCGGTGACAGAAGTGACTTTTATGACGCATTTGAATATTATGACTTTACAATCAATCCGTCGCTTCGTGAATACTACACAAAGAACTTTGGCGACAGAGATACCAAAGAAGGCCAGGCAGAAATGACAGGCGGTGACTTTACCATTTATGACCGTGAGATCAGCGATTACGAAAACCTTCTTGTTGAAGGCGGAAAAAGTGGTGATGTTGCGATCGTAACTCTTGCCCGTATGGGTGGTGAAAATAATGACCTTCCTATGGATATGGGTGATGAAACTCTTCTTGGAAGTGTAAGCCTTTCAGACCATAAGACAAGCTACGGTGATGCAGGCAAGAGCTATCTTGAATTACAGCAGGTTGAGATAGACATGCTGAAAGCAGCAAGAGAAAACTACAGCAAGGTTATTGTTCTTCTTAATACATGTAACGCAATGGAATGCGGACCTCTTGAGGAGTATGCAGATGCAGTATTATGGATCGGACAGCCGGGCGGCCGAGGAACATATTCAGTTGTAAGCTGTCTTATCGGTGAAACAAATCCATCAGGTAAAATGGTAGACACATATGCATATGAGCATGAGTCTTCACCTACATTCTATACTTCACTTGCAGGTACTTATGAAAACTTTGATGAATTTGCAAGCGTAACAAATAATGTAAACGGTGTTGAATACACAATCGACAATAAAGTTGATGGTGCAATTAACTATTATTATGAAAACATCTATGTAGGATATAAATGGTATGAAACAGCAGATGCTGAAGGATTCTGGGATACTGTTTCAAATGAATACGGAGATGGATATGAAGGTGTTGTTCAGTGGCCGTTCGGTTACGGACTCAGCTATACAGACTTTGACTGGGAAGTAACAAAAACTGATCTTGGAGACATCCATGGACAGATCAGCATTGAAGTCAAGGTAACAAATAAAGGTTCTGTAGCAGGTAAAGATGTAGTTGAACTTTACTTTGCATCACCTTATACAGAGTATGACAAAGAAAATGGCATTGAAAAAGCTGCAAAATCTCTTTGTGCATTTGCAAAAACAGATCTTCTTGAGCCGGGTAAGAGTGAGACAGTTACTCTTAAGCTGGATGTAGATGAACTTGCAAGCTATGATGCAAAAGGAAATGGCTGCTATCTTCTTGAAGCAGGCGATTACATGCTCTATGTTTCAACAGACAGCCATAATGTAAAAGAAGGCATAGAGCCTATAGTTTATAAGGTAGCAGCTGACGCTGTGTACAATGATGACGGTGTTGGAAAACGAAGCAGTGATCTTGTAGTTGCTGAAAACCAGTTTGACATAGCATACACAGACGGAAATATTGGTACAGAGGAAAAACCGTATCTTTCAAGAAAAGATTTTGAAAACACAAATCCTAATACATTCCTCGGAAACTACATCAGAAAACTTGTGATCAACATGAGTCCTGAAATGGTTGAGTATATGATCACTTCAGTAGGCGGTTCAGATGTTGACCTTACTGCAGGTGATACTTATAAGGATCCTGATTTTGTATTTGCATCAGATCAGGAAAAAGGCATCATGATAGATGACATGAAGGGCATAGCGTACGATGATGCAAAATGGGATGAATTTGTTGCACAGCTTTCAATTGACGAAATGATCGGTACTCTTAAGGAAGGCTTTACAGGAACACTTGCCATTGACAAAGTTGGTGTTACAGCAACTGCAAACACAGAAGGACCTAGCGGTGTATCTTCACTTAACTCTAATAAGGCCGGAAACCAGTATGCAGCAGAACCTGTAACAGCAGCTACCTGGAATGTTGAACTTGCAGCAAAGATCGGTTCAGCAATCGGTAAGGAAGCAGTAACAGGCGGATTTGCTTCTATAAATGGACCTGCAATGAATACGCATCGTACACCTTATGGCGGAAGAAATGGTGAATATTATTCAGAAGACGGATTCCTCGCAGGAAAAATCGGAGCATCACAGGTTAAGGCACAGCAGGGCGAAGGTGTTTACTGTCTGATCAAGCACTTTGCACTTAATGAAACCGACAACGGACGTGGTGGCATGTACACATGGACAACCGAACAGGCTATACGTGAAATCTACTTGAGACCATTCGAATACTCTGTAAAAGAAGGCGGAGCATCAGGTGTAATGGCTTCTTACAACCGTATAGGACCTATGGAAACATGTACCTGCCGTGGATTAAACAATCAGATACTGCGTAACGAATGGGGCTTCATCGGAACAGTAGCAACAGACGGATACTCAAAGGATATGACCGGTAAATACATGATAGTTGATAATCAGATCTTTGCCGGTGCAGGAACACTTCTGTTCATTGGCGACTGGTCAATAGAAAACACAGGCTTAAGTGCTAACATTTTAGAGAGCGATTACGGTAAGGAAATGCTGTTTAAGAATGCCAAGAATTTCCTTTACAGATATGTAAATGCAGAAGGTGCGGCAGGAACAACTTTAGACCTTACACGTTACTGGCTCATTCCTTTGATCGCTTTATGTGTATTACTCCTGGCGGCAGCAGTTCTTGTTACATTTAAGATTACAATTCCGGGAATCAAGGGAACAGAATCAAAGAAAAAAGCAAAGAAAGGAACAGCATGATGAACAGAAATATTATTAAGAAAATACTGGTATGTGCAGTTGCATTATGCATGATCGTTTCACTGGCAGCATGTGGAGGATCAGGATCTGCAAAAGGTCAGGTTAGTGATCTGAGCTTCAATTTTACAACCGGTGATTATTCATTTTCAGGAAATAAAGATGCGGAATCTTATCGTGTAAGAATCTTTGCTGTTGAAGATGGAAAAGATGCTGAACTTCCTGTTAATGAATCAAATGACCTCAGGGGAGGAAAAGAATCTTATTCAAACAACATCCCAATGTGGTCCCTTACTCCGGGTGAGACATATCATGTATACGTTATGAGTAAAACAAGTGACGGCAAGACTGTCAACAGTCCTGCAGCAGAAGGTGTTTATGTAGCTGTATATGATACACCTGCTGATTTTACTGCTGAGATTGACGGCAAAACAATTACAGTTGATATTGGTACAGTTGCAGGTACAGGATATGAGTCAAAAGCTGATTATGAAGTAACACTTTACAAAGACAACGAAGTTATTGACACAAAAGTACTTAAAAGTGATGAAGTGAAATCCGATGAAGAAGAAAACGAAGCAGGCGGCGAAGAAGGTGACAGCGGCAGCGCCGGCGGTTCTTCAGGCGGAGCTTCATATGATGCAACAGTTGAATTTACTGTAGATGATCCTGCAGCTGAATATTCAGCAACTGTAAAGATTATCAGTAATTCAGATATTTATGTGGATTCAGAAGTATCAGAACCTGTAGCTGTAACAGCAAAACAGGCTGAGGAACCTGCGGATGAAGCAGAAGGCACATCAGAAGGCGACGAAGCGGCAGCAGAAGGTGCTTCAGAAGGCGACGAAGCAGCAGCAGAAGGTGCTTCTGATGGTGCAGACTCAGAAGCTGAATCAGCAACAACGCAGCCAACTGATAAATAATTGATATTATCAGGCTTCCTTTCATAAATAAACGGGGTAAGGGTACATAGCAAGGCTGTACCCTTATTCTGTTTATCTGCAATTCGTGAAAGAAAAACTGCCATATATGCAATAGAAAAAAATAATCGTTGAAAGGTGATAGATTTAAGGCGGACAAAACTAAACTTATGAAAGGGGAAAATTTATGAAAAGCAGGATAATAACTCTGATTCTTGCAGGTGTACTGATCTTATCGTTATTTACCTTAAGCGGATGTTCCGGAATTATCAAACCACAGATTGGTGAAAACTATGAGACCGCAGCAGATACATCAGCTGAATCAGGCGAAGAAGGTGATGGACAGGACGGTGAAAGTCAGGGTGGTGAAGCAGGCTCAGGCGAATCAGGATCATCAGAATCTGAAGCTGCAGCAGCACCGGCAATGGCTGGAACAGTCACAGTTCGTTTCTATGAAACTCATGAGCAGTCATCATCATTGGGCGGGATAAACGTTGTCGTAAGTACAGCTGATCTTTATGACCAGGAAAATACCGAGGGCAAGAATGCACTTATCGCTGTAAAAGTCGACAGCAGTGTAAGCTATACGACCGGTAAATGGACCGAAACTGAAGATGGTCAGATAGCTATCGCAATTGATGAATTTACAACATACACAACAATGGACATTGATGGAGTAAGGACACTTACCGGTGTTCGTTATTCAGCAGGTATGGGCAACACCGGTGAAGTAAGTATTCCGGAACAGAAAGACTTTGATGCAGCAGCAGTTACAGCAGCTAATGCTGAGGCGGCATCAGCTGCAGAGTCAGCTGAAGCAGCTGATGCAGGAGACAGCGAAGCACAGGAAGCTCAGGGCGAAAGTTCAGACGCAGAGGCAGCAGACAGTGAAGGTGGAGCAGATGCGACACAGGAAACTCAGGGCGACAGCGCAGATGCAGCAGCAGACAGCGAAGGCGGATCTGAGGAAGGAGGTCAGAATTAATGGATAAGAACAGTAAGATCAGTTTGGTCAAAAAGATATCAATCGCTGTCGGTATTTTAATTATTCTGGCAGCAATTTTAACAAACTTTATGCCGATACTAAATATCAGACTGAGTGATGTAATATCTGATTACCAGTTCACTACAGCAGCAGGACATGACTTCATCGGCTGGCAGTGTATATTCTTCTGGTGGGGACCGTCAATTTTTATCGGCGGTGTATCAGCATTTAACTTTAACATCTGGTTATTCCTTGGAATGTTCCTTCCACTGCTGAGCGGAATAATCGATACAGTAGTTGTTGCAAAGCATGACTATAAGAAAAAAGCAGTATGGGAAGTAATCACTGCTGTCTGCTGTTTCTTTGGCATGTTTGTATATTCAAGTGCACCATTCTTTGCTTCGCTTACTGTAGGTAATCATCTGGCTTCTTATATGAAGATGGCTATCGAGCAGGATACCTTCATCATGGGCTGGTGGTGCTTTGTTCTTATCGCTGTTTTTGCAATCAGTCTTGTTGTTAAAGTAATAAGTGCTGTGTATGCAGTTAAGAATGAAAAAGAAATAGCAGCAGAAAAACTTGCAGCTAAAAATGCAATTGATCCTGCAGTTAAGGAAAAGAAGAAGAAAGTTGCCTTCACTATTCGTACAGCAGGCATTATAGCTGTGATACTTGTTATTATGATAGTTGCACAGGTAATGATGACTTCTTACTCAGGTGCAATGGACAGCTTCTTCGGCGCAGGTGAATCAAAGATTGTTTATGACAAGGATGCAGAAGGTCTGGACGGTGAAGCATACTATGATTTTACAACTTCAAATACTGAAGAATCAAAGGAACTTTCAAGACAGGTTAATGATGAGATAGTCGGAGAAGGAACAGTGCTTCTGAAAAATGAAGACGGAGCTCTTCCGTTAGCCGCTGATGCTAAAATCACCTTTCTTGGCGTTAATGCACTTCATTTTGTAATAGGTCCTGCAGACGATCCATACGGAGATGCAGATGCAATTTCACTGAAAGACGGCTTTGAAACAGCGGGATTTAATGTAAACCCTGTAGTATGGGATTTCTATGATCGTTACTGCTCAGCTAATAAGAGCTATACATTTGATGAACTCATGGAAATGAATACTGCAAACTATCCTGAGGAGGTTACAGAATCACTGAAGGATTACAACGATGCAGCCATCGTAGTTCTGCGTCGTGCAACCGGAGAAGGAACGGATCCTTCAAAAGACATGGGTGCAGCAGAATATAACAGAACAAAGCTTTCACCAAGTGCGAAGGAACTCGAGCTCATCCAGTATGCATGTGACAATTTCGATAAGGTAATCATTCTTGCGATGTCACCGAATACAATGGAACTTGGATTTATCGAAGATGGTAAATATACAGATCCATATACAAAGAAAACTTATGACTTCACGAATATCAAGGCAGCTTTCTGGAGCGGCGGTTTAGGACTTACAGGTGCTCAGTCACTGGCTGAAGTAATGAACGGAACAATAAATCCTTCAGGACATCTTGTTGATACATATCCTCGTGATCTTAAGGCTGACCCAACATATCAGAACGTTGGTTTATATGAATATACCAATACTTCAACCCTTGAGGGTGTAGGTGATGCAGAAGAATTCTACTGTCTCACGGGTCAGGCATTTACTGTAGAATATGAAGAAGGAATCTATGTAGGCTACAGATATTATGAAACAGCAGCATATGAAGCAAGTGTAGGAAACTATGCCGGATTTGATTATGATAAGGCTGTTGTTTATCCATTCGGATATGGTCTCAGTTATACAACCTTTGATATGGCATATGAAGGAGAACCGGAATACAACGAAGAAACCGATGAATTCCTGTTCAATGTAAAAGTAACAAACACAGGCGATGCAGCCGGCAAGCAGGTTGTACAGATTTATGTAAATGTTCCATATGATTATTCAATGGATGTTGAAAAGGCACATGTTGTTCTCGGAGGATTTGAAAAGACAGGCATTATTGAACCAGGTGCAAGCGAGACCGTTCAGGTAAGTGTAAGCAGAGATTACTTCTCTTCTTATGACTATAAGAATGCAAGATGCTACATTCTCGATGCAGGCAGCTATAATTTCTATCTTTCAGAGAATGCACACAGCTGGGCATCAATTGATACAACTGATGCAGAAAAGTGTTACACATGGACACTTGACAGCAAGATCGAATTCAAGGAAGGCGGCGAAGGCGAGGAAACAAAGCGTGCAAGCGACCTTGTTGCAGCAGAAAACCTCTTTGATACAGATCTTAACTGGAAATTCAAAGAATATGATGAAAACGAAGTAGGAAGCGGATATGCTACAAACTTCACAAGACGTAATTTCGCAGCATCCTTCCCAACAAGTCCTGTTGACGGAGACCTTATTGCAAACGATTATGTGATCGACAGCTTACGTACATATAAACCTGATCAGGGTGATCCTGTTCCTGTAGACTTCGGCCTTACAGAAGTACCTGCAGTTGATGACAAGAAGGGTATCCAGCTCATCGACATGAGAGGACTTGACTATGACGATCCTAAGTGGGAAGAATTCATAAGCCAGCTTACAATCGATGAACTTACAGTATCCTTCGGCGGCGGCGGATGGACAGAATATCCATACGAAGAATATGGCATTCCTTATGCATACGGATGCGATGGTCCTGCAGGACTTTACAGCTTTGTATTAAGCGGCGTTGATACATATTATCCGCATGCTTCAGAAGCTACTATCACAGCTACATGGAACAAGGAACTTGCAGCCAAATATGGTGATGCCATTGCAGAAGAAGCCCAGGCTCAGAGAACAATTACCAATGCTCATGCATCAGTTACATACTGCTTCGGACCTGGTGCCGATACACACAGAAGTGCATTTGGCGGACGTAACTATGAATACTATTCAGAAGATGGTCTTCTTGGCGGACTTATCTGTGCATCTGAAACAAGTGCCATGGCAAGCAAAGGCCTTGTAGCCCTCGTAAAACACTGCGCTCTTAATGAACAGGAGACTGCAAGACAGGGAGCAAATGGTTCAGGCTCAAACGCAACTTATACATCATTTGCAAATGAGCAGGCACTTCGTGAAATCTACATGAAACCATGGGAGATTTATGCTAAGGAAGCTAAAGCTGAAGTAAGCTACTATTCAGAACAGGCTGACGGAAGCTATGCACTTGAAACAAAAGAAATCTCAGGAGCTATGGCGATCATGACATCATACAACCGTATCGGTGGTGTATGGGCCGGAGCAAGCCCGATCGTAAGCGGAATTCTCCGTAAGGAATGCGGCTTTACCGGAACAAGCTATACTGATGCAGGTGGTACGATCAACGGTTACATGAATACTGACTATGGTCTTCATACACAGGGTACGGACGTATGTCTGCTTCCGAACCAGTCACCTGAAGCTACTCTGAAGAGCTGTCTTAGAGATAAGGACAGTGCAACTACTGTTTATGCTCTTAAGGATGCAGCTCACAGAAGACTGTACAACCTGGTTAATTCAAATGCAGTATTAGGACTTACTCCAGGTGCAAAACTTGAGTACATGGATGCAGGATGGCAGACAGGACTTAAGATAGCATGGATCGTTGTCGGAGTAATTGCAGTACTTGGCATTGTATTGATTCTTCTCAGATGGAGAAAGAAAAAATAATGAAAAGAGAAACCATCCGGAAAAGCAGCAATAAACTGATAATTCATTTTTATTGTGAAAACTCCTAAAAGCAGAAAGACTGCGGACTCATTATCGAATCCGCAGTCTTTCTTTTTACTGAATCACTTTTGTGTATGCTGTATAATTCCAGATTGCAGAAAATCTGATGCACCTGTCTTCTTTCTTTACAACTGCCATGGCACGGCCATAGTAGGTTTTGGTTACATTCCGGTCATAGCCTTCTGCCTCATAAGGACAGGCGGAACCAAGGGCAAGAAGCTTTCCTCCACTGACGGAAACAAGTATATTTCCCGACTCTGTTGGCTTAAGAATTCCGTTTTTATCTGTAAGATCCAGATGGATAAAACAGAGATCATTATGTATTTCTTCCGGAATAATATTGAGTATTGTTTCCTTTCCTGCTGTTTCAAGTGAAGCTCTTGATATTTCTCTTCCTTCTTTGTCTGTTTCAACAGCAGTAAGAGTTCCGCTGTGATAAGTAATATTGAAGCATATCCGGCAGTTTCTGCCCCGCTTTCGGGTACGTACCTTTTTTCCATTCAGATAGAGAGTAATGGCTTCAGCACGGGTATATACTTCAACTAAGGCTTTTCGTCCCTCACATCCTGTCCATGACCAGCTTGGAATGGCATCTGTGAATTTCCAGGCAGATGGCGAATGCCTTTCGCCATAATGGTTTACGGGACGAACTGCAATCTGTGGCCCTGAAAGTTCTTCGAAGGCAACTCCGGTATACAGAGCTTCTCCCAAAGGGTTGCCAATCAGATCAATTCTTCCCGCACCTGCAGTCATCCATCCAACACCATGAGTAAAGTCGGGAGCATATTGTTTATATTCCCATGCACCTACACCGGTTTCTCCCAGATAGTCTATTCCCGCCCATATAAAGTCTCCGATCAGAGCTGGATGCATTTTTGCCAGTTCCCAAAATGTATAAGCATCACTGCAGAAGGTTTCTGTGCCCAGAATCACACGATCCGGATATTTTCTCAGATCGTGCCTGTAGCGAAGGAGTCCATAGTTATAACCTGCAGCATCCATAATGGAATAGCAGTCTCTTGTTGTCCTGTCACAGCCGGGAAGTCTGGCCATGGTCTTCATGAAAGAAGCACCTGTAAGGCCTGCAACGTAATTGAAAAATGCGCTGCCGGTTTTTGCATCAGGATTTTTCTCTGCTTTTTCATCACTGTATTGTCCTAACCCAAGTGAATAAAGATAGTTGAAGAAAGTATTAACCCCGGCTGTTACAGGACGGGAAGGATCAAGTCTGTGACAGAGGGTCTGCATTTTACTGAAAAGTTCGATGCCTCTTTTTTCCCCGGTTTCTGCAACTTCATTTCCCATAGAGTACATTATTACAGATGGATGATTGTAATCTTTATTGACCATATCTGTAATATCCTGTTCGTACCATTGCTCAAGGTATCCGGCATAGTCATATTTTGTTTTGTGGATGTACCACATGTCTGCATATTCATCAACAAGAAGCATACCGAGCTGATCGCAGGCCTGAAGCAGATATTTTGAACATGGATTATGGGCAGACCGGATTGCATTGAACCCGTTTTCCTTAAGGAGCCTTACCTTGCGGAATTCAGCATCGAAGAAACATCTTGCTCCTAATATGCCGTTATCATGATGAATGCATGTGCCGCGTAATATTATACGTTTGCCGTTAATACAGAATCCAGTCTCGGCATTACAGGAAAGAGTACGTATTCCAAAGCTTATTTCCTGCTGATCATCCCCAAAAATAACTTGCAGGGTATAAAGGTTAGGCGAATCCGGTGACCACAGAAGAGCATCCGGAACACTGATATTTAGAGTAAGTCTGCCGTTTGTTTTGGAATTAACAGAAGTTACCGGACAATTATTCCTGCTGATCAGTACGGTAACATCCCCGGCTGCTGTTGTTTCTATCTGTACGGAAATTACAGCAGGATCAACGGATAGGGTATCAATTTTTATGCCGTTTATTTCAATATGTTTTTCAGGACCTGTCCATAACCATACCGGTCTGTATATTCCGGCACCTGAATACCAGCGGCTGTTAGGCTGGTCTGAATTGCGGGCAATAACTGAAATAATGTTTTCTGAGTCATACCTGAGAAATGGCTTGATATTTACATAGAAATTTGTATAGCCATAGGGCCTTGCGGCTGCTTTCTGTCCGTTTACGAAGACTTCAGCATTATGATAAACACCTTCAAATTCCACGATAACAGACAGTTCCTGCCATGATACAGGAACTGTGAAAGTTTTCCTGTATTCATAATCACCCCCGAGAAACCACCCTGTGTTTACACCGCCCGGAGCCCCCTGGACACGGGGTTCGGTCATGGCGGCATCATGGGGCAGATCTGTATGCTGCCATGAGCCTTCGGGGAGTTTTCGCCATTGCCAGTCATTCTGGAAATCTGTTTTTTTCATTTTCTTTTTCCTTTAAGCAAAATAAAGCAGCAAGTCACATTGACCTTGCCTCGCAGACGACATACGGATTGCTGACTGATAAGAGTATACCATTTTTTGCATCGAATTGTGTCAGATGAATTCTGCAGATTATGAAATGAATGTGGCAAGATATGCAATCTTTTCTAATGTGGTAAAGATTTTTTTATAATAATGTCTAAATCCATAAAGTGCCCGAAATAGGGAAAGACTACGAGGAGGTAATAGCATGAAAAGAAAAATAAAAAAAGCAAAATGGATAAGCTTGCTGACAGTGTCAGCCGTTGGCACAGCACTTGCAGGCGGTACTGTTATGTCAGCAGCCGCTGCAGACGTAATTACTGACAGTCAGGATGCTGTTTGGGGTGACGGCACATTGGATGCATCGGCAGCAGTAAACCAGAAGCTTGCAGAAGAAAGTATCATTCTTCTGAAGAACAAGGACGCAGCACTTCCGCTTGCTGCAAACGAGAACGGAAAGACAATGATCAGCGTTTTCGGCAGGGATGCATCTGACTTCTATTATGCAGGCGGCGGTTCAGGTACAGGTGAAGACTCGTGGAAGAGTTATAAAAGAGATTACACGTATATCTCTGTATATGATGGTCTTGAGGCTGCTGATTTTGAAGTTAACACAGAACTTAAGGCACTGTATGAAAACTATAATGCTGAAGCAGGTAATTCATACGGCAACGGAACAAGTGCACCAAATGAAATGCCTGTAAGCAATTTCGCAGATTTTACAATTACAGACGAGGCGAAAGCAGGTGCAGCAATTATTGTACTCGGAAGAACCGGAAGTGAAGGTGGAGACCTTGACACAGGTTCTTATGAGCTTAATGAGGATGGTACATACACAGAAATCCAGAAGCATGCTCTTAAGCTTTCAGACGATGAGGAAGCACTTATTGATTATGTTACAGAACAGGGATTCAGCAAGGTAATAGTTGTTCTTAACATCCCTATGGCCTTCGAGTGCGGAACATTGGAAAGCAATGATAAGATCGACAGCGTTCTCTGGATCGGACATCCGGGTGTGAACGGAAACTATGCCCTTGGTGAAGTTCTTAACGGATCTGTTAACCCTTCCGGAAGACTTGCAGACATTTATGCAAATGACTTTACAAAGGATCCTACTTTCGGAAACATCGAAGACAATACCCACATTGTTTCAGGAGATAAGACCGGTACATTCACATATTTCTATGATGACGGCAACGGAACAGAAGGCTCATGGAGTGCTGTGGAATACGAAGAAGGAATCTACTATGGTTACCGTTATTATGAAACTCGTTCAAATACGGAAGATGCTGCATGGTATGACGATAATGTAGTATATCCATTTGGCTATGGACTTTCCTATACATCATTCTCATGGGATGATATGACAGTAACTGAATCAGGTGCTGATGAAGATGGTTATAGTGACGTATGTTACGAGATAAGCTTAACAGTAACTAATACAGGTGATGCAGCAGGTAAGGATGTTGTTGAGCTTTATTACACAGCCCCATATACAGATGGCGGCATTGAAAAATCATATGTTGAACTTGCAGACTTTGCAAAGACAGATCTGCTTGCTCCGGGAGAAAGCCAGACTGTAACACTTACAGTTTATAAGCAGGATATGGCATCATTTGACTATAATGACGCAAATGCAAATGGTCATACAGGTTATGAACTTGATGGCGGAAGTTATGAACTTAAGCTTCAGACAGACTCACATAATGTAAAGACCGACAGCAATGGTGAAGCACTTATGGCAGTAGTTGATCTTGAAGCAGTCAACTTTGATAAAGACAGAGTAACTCATGAGACTGTAGAAGCTCTTTTCTCATCAGTTGACGGATACAACTCATTAGGCGGAATCACAAGCAGCGAAGAAAATGGTGCAGCAGGCGACATGACCCAGCTTTCACGCAGTGACTGGGAAGGTACATGGCCATCTACTCCAATCTATTCAGAAGTAAAAGAAACTACTGTTTCCAACTTCATGGGAACCATGGTAATGGAAAAAGCCGGTATTGATATCGGAACAGAAAAATCAGCTGCAATTGTAAGTGCAAAATCTCTTAACACAGAAGACGGTGCAGTTGGAAGTACAGAACATGAATCTGACACTGCATGGTACGGATACTACAGTGATATAATCGCAAAATATATTACTGAAGGTATTACAGGAAGTGATGGAAGCTCAGTAGTTAAGTGGACACAGGCAGAAGATGATTCAGCAGAAGCTGCAATCAGATATGAAAGCCTCGTTGGCGTAGATTTCGATGATCCTCTCTGGGAAGAATTCATGAACCAGATGACATGGGAAGAAATCGCTGACTATGTAAATGTTTCAATCTATCAGAACAAAGGTTTTGAAAGACTTGGAATCTGGTCTACAGACCATGCAGACGGTCCTGTATGTATGCATCATCAGTATGATGCAAGCAAACACGGCTGGCAGTATGTAGCAACAACAAACGTAGCTGCTACATGGAGCAAGGAACTTGCAAATGAAGAAGGTCTCTCAATTGCTGATGAAGCATTATCATTTGATGAGCAGGGCTGGTATGCACCGGGTCTCAATCTTCATAGAGATCCATTCGGCGGCAGAAACTTTGAATACTATTCAGAAGACGGAATCCTTGCCGGCAAGATTGCAGCAGAAGTATGCAAGGGCCTGCAGTCTAAGGGCGTTAACTGCTTCATCAAGCATTTTGCAGTTAATAACCAGGAAACAGACCGTGGCGGACTTATCACATATCTGAATGAACAGAACCTTCGTCAGAACTACCTTAAAGCATTCCAACTCTGTATAGAAGACGGCGGTGCGCTGGCAATGATGGTTTCAATGAACTGTATCGGTAATGTTTCAACATATAACAACTACCAGCTTACAAACCGTGTACTTCGTCAGGAATGGGGATTCCTTGGTGAGATCACAACTGATATCATCTCAGCTCCAACAGCAGGTGCACTTGATACAGAAGCTACAATGTATCGCCGATGCGGAATCAGCAATGGCCTTCTTTTAGGCGACATGAGCTGCACAAGTGTATGGGATGCTGCGGAAAACGGCGTATTTGTAAATGGAGAGCGCAATGATATTGAATGGGCTTCAATAAGAATGGCAGTTAAGTATGCACTCTATGCAAATGTAAATACTAACGAAAAGGATCACCCTACATATGACAACGAAGCTGGATTTAATGCTCCTAACGGAGATGATGGTGATTCAGCAGGTGGAGAATCAGGTTCAGGCGATTCAGGAAGTGAAGAAGCGGAAGGTTCCGGTGATTCAGACAGCGGTGAGTCAGATGATGCAGAAGCAGCCGGCGAATCAAACGGTGAATCAGCAGATGGTGAATCAGAAGGCTGATAATAAAAGTTGAGCAGTATTTCCGGCAGATACAGTGTGTCTGCCGGAGCTCGCATTGAACAATAAACTGATGAAAGGAAACGACATGAATAAGAAAATATTAAGAACTGTTATTGGGACATTATTTGCAGCAACAATGTGCTTTGGTATGACCGCATTTGCAGGTGATGGAGCTGATAAGGAAGAAATAAAAGGAACAAGCTATAAATTTGAAGCAGAACATACAGATCTTTCCGTTTTCTTCGGAAGGGGATATTCTAACGAAACAACCGGTGTCGGTGCAATCTGCTATGATAAATATCAGGCTGGTGCAAGCAATGATTATTTCATCTGTGATATGTATGATACGTCCTCATTTATTTCTTTTACTATTGAAAGCTCAGAAGATGTGGAAAATGTAACTCTTATATTAAGAGCAACTGCTGAAAAGGGAATTGAATCACTTACAGATAAAGAATTCATGATAGGATACAGAGCTGAAGCTGATACAGAAATGACCCGTATTGAATTCGGCACATTAGAGTTTGATGATGTAAATTCTGACTGGAAGGGAAGCGGACTAAGACCATTTTCAGACTACGTCATTTCCAAGGAGGTAAGCCTGAAAAAAGGAGTTAACTATGTTGGATTTGCGGTAAGCAATGATGAAAAAATAGGTGGTACTGCTGTTGCCAAGGCACCTATTATCGACTGTATTGAACTCATTGTTCCTGAAGATTGTAAAGCAGAACTTACAATGGAAGAAAATGCAGCCAGTCTGAAACAGATCGAAAGACTGGAGGACGAATAATTATTCAGAAAATTACAGATATATAAGGAGCATCAGTATGATCAGAAAAAATAAACTGTTCCGTTCTGCTGCAGCAACTGCCATTGGAGCAATCATGGCAGGAACAGCCGGGCTTAATGTATATGCCGGTATGGTAGACAGTAACGGATATTTTACATCAGAATATACTTCTGTTGATGAGACTTTTGAGGCATCAGCGGAAATCAACCGGCAGCTTGCTGAGGAAAGTGTTGTTCTGCTGAAAAACCAGGATAATACTCTGCCTCTTTCAGGAGTAAAGAGTATTTCTGTTTTTGGTAAAGCGGCAGAAAATTATTATTACCAGGGCGGCGGCTCAGGAGTATCACAGGCTTTTTCGGACAATGAATATTATTCGTTTTATGAAAGTCTGGAAGATGCGGGTTTTTCCATCAATCCGACACTCAGAAGCTTTTACGAAACTGATGGAAACAGCTACAAGTCTTCACAGGGCGGCGGACCGAACTATGATGCACAGAAGGCTCCTGTTGAAACAGATGTCGAACAATTTACCGCTGCTGTAGAAAACTCCTTTGACAGATATAATGATGCAGCAATAATTGTACTGGGACGTACCGGTACAGAAGGCGGCGACCTGTCTTCAGGAGAATATGTATTAAAAGAAGATGGAACATATGATGAAATATCCCGTCATTCTCTTAAACTTACAGAAGAGGAAGAAAAGCTTGTTGAGTATGTTACCGGCAATGAAGCTTTTGACACAGTTATTGTTGTTCTTAATATCCCTGTACAGTTTGAATATGGATGGATCAGGGATAACGAGAAAATTGATGCAGCTCTGTGGGTAGGACATCCGGGACTGAATGGTGCGGTTGCTGTTGGCGAAGCTCTGAATGGAACAATCAATCCTTCAGGCAGACTGGCAGACATCTATGCTGCTGATTTCACCAAAGATCCGACATTTGCCAATATGGGAAAAAACGATCAGGTTGAAAATGGTACAACGCGTTATACATATTCAGATGATGGTAATGAGTTCAGATACTTTGCAGTAGAATACGAAGAAGGTATTTATTATGGCTACAAGTATTATGAAACTCGTTTTGCATCTATGATGCAGGAAAACTACGGAACTGCAGCTCAGGGAGAACTGGCAGTATATAGTGAAGAACTGAAGAATGATGCACAGCAGTGGTACACAGAGAATGTCATCTATCCGTTTGGATATGGTGGCAGCTATACAACATTTGAATGGAGTGATGCTTCATTTACTGAAAAAACAGATGAAAACGGTGATGTGTATTATGATGTTGAGGTTACTGTTACAAATACAGGAAGCTGCGCAGGTAAGGATGTTGTAGAACTGTATTATACAGCACCATATTATGCGGGAGAAGTTGCCAAATCATTTGTTCAGCTTGGAGATTTTGTTAAGACAAAATCACTGAAGCCGGGACAGAGCCAGAGGGTAAGTATGAAATTGTATCTTCAGGATATGGCATCTTTTGACGCTGATGATGATAACGGCAATTCTTCAGCAGGATATGAGCTGGATGCAGGTACATATACTCTGAAGTTAATGCGTGACTCTCATAATGAAGCAGCAGCGCCGGATGGACAGTCACTGACATTTGACTTTACTATTGATACGGACATTGTTTATACCCAGGACAGAGTTACCGGAGCAGATGTAGAAGTGAGATTTTCAAATAAGGATCAGTATGACACACTGAACCGTACTGAAGAAACAGATGAAATGGGACTCACCGGAGATATGACTCTGCTTTCAAGAGATGACTGGGAAGGTACATGGCCTACAACACCTATGGTATCAGAAGGAGAATCTGCGATAGCACTTACAGATAGTCAGTATGATCGCATGCGGACAAGACAGGAATTTACACTGGGATCTACTGAAGAAGAATCAGATGAAGTATGGTATGAATACTATAACAGTCTTGTCGAAGAAGCAAAAAATAACGGATGGACACAGGATGCAGAAGTTACAGTAATGTTTGATGAACTTGCCGGTATTCCTCTGTATGATGAAGATGGTTCTGTAAATGAAACATGGACAGCTTACATGAATCAGTATACATACGAAGAAATGTGGAAGATGGTATTTGCAGGCGGATACAGAACAATTGCAAATGAAAGAATGGGTCAGCCGGCAACAGTTCATTATGATGGTCCTACAGCGCTTAAAGCAGGAAACGGATATCAGTGGGTATCTAACGCTAATGTCGCAGCTGCATGGAACAAGGATCTGGCTTATAAACAGGGTATTGCAATAGGAAATGAAGCATTGCAGCATGATGCTCAGGGCTGGTACGCACCTGGACTTAACCTTCACCGTACACCATTTGGAGGCAGAAACTTTGAATATTATGGAGAAGACGGTACTCAGGTAGGTAAGATTGCAGCAGAGGTTGTCAAAGGCTGTCAGTCAAAGGGTATAGTTGCTTATATTAAACATTTTGCTGTAAACAATCAGGACTCTTACAGAGGAAACTCTCGTAATCAGGGAGAGGAAGAAGCAGGACTTCTCACATATCTTACAGAACAGGATATGCGTCAGAATTATTTCAAAGCATTCCAGATATGTATTGAGGAAGGCTGTGCTAATGGCATGATGGTTTCCATGAACTGTATCGGTAATGTGGGAACAATAAATAACTATCAGTTATGTACAGGAGTTGTAAGAAATGAATGGGGAATGAATGGTGTCATCACAACAGATATTTTTTACAATACACAGGAAACTGATGACACAATTTACAGCAATCTGAATATGTGTATGAGAGCAGGCCTTTCAAGTACCCTTGTTGATAATGATTCTGTAACAATTGAAAGAAGCTGGTGGGACCCTTCAAACAATACTGTAATGGTAGCAAAAGCTGACGGAAGCGAAGCTGCAAATGATATTCAGTGGATATCTCTTCGTATGGGAGCAACCGGTGCTGTTTATGCAATGGCAAATTCAAATATTACAAAGAACGGTATGGATCTGAGTGGATTTACCGGAACAGAACTTGAAGATGCGTCAATCGGTATGTCTTATAAGACATCAATTGCTTTAGAAGAAGCAGAAGAGACTGCCGAAGAGCAGGAAGCAGCATCGGATACTGAGCCTGCAGTAAATTCTGAACCGGCTGAAGTTTCAGAGCCTGATGGAAGTTCTGAAGCTGAAGAAGTTTCAGGCCCGGCAGAAACAGCGGACGCTGATGCTGAATCCGGAGGCGGAGAAAGCTCAGGAGAGAGCGCCGGAGACAGCACTGGAGGAAGTGCAGGAGAATCAGCAGATGAAACAATTACAGATGGCAGATACTACACAGTTGTATCAGGAAGTCTGCCGGAAGGAATGACACTTTCAAAGGGCGGAATTATTTCCGGAACTTCATATAATGAAGGAACCTATACATTCACAGTAGAACTCAGAGCAGATGGCTGGGTTACAAAAACAGAAGAATTCTCAATTAGTGTAATAAATAACTATTTTGAACTCGATCTGCCTGCAGCTACAGCAGGAAATGAATACAATGGTCATATCATTAATGTGGACGGTGAGGAGTTTGAGTATAGTATTGCTGATGGAAATCTTCCTTCAGGTCTTGTACTCAATACAGACGGAAGCATTAGCGGAAGCGCATTAACTTCCGGTGAATATAGTTTCACAATTGCTGCTGATGACGGCAGTGATGTTTATTATCTGAATGGAATCATCGTGATTGAATAACAAATAATACAGATTATACTGTTCTGCTTCAGGTGGTGATCCACATTGAAGCAGGCAGTATATCTGTCATTTTCACAGCAGTTTAAAAAGGAGCTTATCAATGAGATTTTTCAGAGAAAAAATGATTAAAAGAACAGCGGTTTTATTAATTGCGTGTATAGCTGTTTCTACGAATTCATTTGCATCACCGGAACCGGCAGAAGAGGATCCAAATGTATATGTATTCGAAGCAGAGCACACCGATCTTAGTCAGATACAGGGTGCAGGAAAATCCAACAATATGCAGGGCACAGCGGTCATTACTTATGACAAGTTCGAGGCAGGAGCCAGTGAAGAGTATTTTATAGCTTACCTGTATATGAAGGGAAATAAGATAGTATTCAAAGTAAGTTCTGACGCTGATATTGACAATGTAAAACTCGAACTGAGAGCAACAGCTGAGGCAGGAATTGAAAAAATAGGCAGTGATGAATTCTCTGTTACAGTTAACGGTAATGTTATTTCATACAGAGATATGAAGTTCAAGGATGTTGTAAACGGATTCTTCTCCATGGACAGCGGCGGTCTCAGACCTTTCAGTGATTATACAATCTCATCCGGTATTTCACTGAAAAAAGGTGAAAATGAGATTGTACTTGAAGTCATTAACGATACGACTCTGGATGGAACAGCTCATGCCCATGCGCCTATTATTGACTGCATAAAACTGACAGTTCCGGAAGGTACGGAAGCTGTACTTGAATGGGCAGAAGGATTTCCTGATGCTGCCAGCATAAAGCGCATTGAACAGATGGAAGATGAATGAGTAAAAAGGAGCTAAAAGTGAAGGGGAATCTTTCTGTATTTTTTAAATATAAGCGAAACAGGGTATGGTTTATTGTAAGCAGTATTATTATTGTAATTGTACTCGCAGTTTCTCTGGTAATTAATCTGACGCCGCTGATAAGCGTAACCATGAACCAGATATTCGGCGGACAGACAACGAAAATGGCCGGAGGAGGTGGTGATCTTGAGTATTTCAAGACGACAGATGCTGAGGAAGCCGCTTCTCTTTTATATTATGAGGCAGGAGATGGAATTGACAGTAAGTCAGAAGCTCTGACTGCTGCTAATAATCTGAATGAAAAAATCTGTGAGGAGGGATTTGTTCTTCTCAAAAACGAAGAACAGCTTCTTCCTCTGGAAAACGGTATGAAAATTACTGTATTCGGAAAGAATGCTGCCAATCTTGTATATGGCAGCTCCGGTTCGGGCGGAAGTGATCACACCGGCGCAAAAACAATTTACGACAGTCTTGAAGCGGCTGGATTTCAGGTTAATACTGTTATGAAAAGCTTCTATGAGGACAATTCCAAATCAGGTTCCGGCCGTATAGCCAATCCAAGTATGGAGGCCGGAATCACAACAGGACTTTCTACGGGAGAAACACCGGTATCAAGTTATACTGATGAACAGATCAGCAGTTTTTCGGAATATTCCGGTGCAGCAGTTGTTGTATTGTCACGTATTGGCGGCGAAGGCTGGGATCTGCCGCGTACCATGGTAAGCGGTGGTCAGGCAGTGGAAGGTGCCTATGATAAGGATGATCATTATCTTGAACTTGATAAAAACGAGCAGGAAATGCTGAAACTGGCCTGTGAGAATTTTGAAAAAGTTGTAGTAATAGTAAACAGCAGTACGCCGATGGAACTGGGCTTTCTGGATGATAAGGAAGACTTTGACGAAACATCTATAGGCTATGATTTTGCAGGACATATTCAGGCAGCTGTATGGATTGGCGCACCGGGCAATGAAGGAATCATGGCCCTGGGCAGAATACTGAACGGAAGTGTAAATCCATCAGGTCATCTGATAGATACATATGAACGACAGATGGAATTATCACCTACATGGCAGAATTTCTCTGTTAATGATGACAGTGCAGCCGATGCAGACGGCTTAGGTGATGAATATCTGGTAAACTCTTCTCCAAGCGGATACTATTTTGTAGATTATGAAGAAGGTATTTATTCCGGATATCGCTACTATGAAACCAGAGCTTATGAAGAGGCACAGGCAGGGCAGGAAGAATGGTATGATTCCCAGGTTGTATTTCCATTCGGATATGGACTCAGTTATTCTGAATTTGAATGGGAACTGGTCGATGCTTCGGAATCACAGTTAAATAATGATACTGTTGTTTCAGTAAAAGTAAAGGTTACAAACAAAGAAAGCAGTCTCTATGCCGGCAAGGATGTTGTACAGGTATATTACACAGCGCCTTACTACAAGGGAGAGATTGAAAAGGCCCAGGTAGTACTTGCAGGTTATGCAAAGACCTCTCTTCTTGAACCGGGACAGAGCGAAACAGTTGAAATTACATTTAGTGCTTATGATATGGCATCTTATGATTATAATGGTGCCAATGATGAGAGAACAGGAGTTGCACACAACGGTTATGAACTGGATGAAGGTGACTACGTGATTACTGCTGCACATAATGCACACGATGCATTGCAGGCAGATAAATCAATGCAGATCAAGTATCATGCAGACGATCTGATCACTTATGACGAAGATCCTGTAACAGGCAATACTGTTGAAAACCGTTTTGATGATGTAAGTGAAGGATTAACACAGGTAATGTCAAGAGCTGATTTTGAAGCAACATTCCCTAAGACTCCGACAGTGGCTGAAAGAGAAGTAAGTCAGGAATTCATCGATTCTCTGTACTGGTCATGGAGCGGAAGAAATGATGAAGCTTATCCATACTACACAGATGAAATGCCTGTATTTGCCCAGGATTCTCAGGAAGCCACAGCTATTCAGCTTTATCAGATGATCGGATTAGACAAAGATGATCCTATGTGGGATGAATATCTGAATCAGATAACAGTTCAGGAAATGGTTCAGATAATCGGTATGGGTTGTTACAGTACGGTTTCAAATACCCGTATCGGAAAACCATCAACTGTTGACAGCGATGGCCCGGTTGGTCTGGTAAACTTTTTCTCAGGAATGGTAGACGTTGGTCAGACAGCAACTATTTATGATGTTTGTTCTTATGCAAGTTCCTGCGTAACAGCAGCAACATGGAACGATGAACTGGCTTATGAGGAAGGTATTTCCATCGGCAATGAATGTCTCATAGGAGCGGAAAACCGTGACGGAAGACCATATACAGGATGGTATGCTCCGGCTGTAAACTTACACAGATCACCTTTCAGCGGACGTAATTCCGAATATTACTCAGAAGACGGACTGATCTCAGGTAATATGGCAGCAGCAGTTGTAACCGGAGCAAAGAGCAAAGGCGTTTTTACCATGGTAAAACATTTTGCAGTAAATGATCAGGAAACCCACAGAAGTGCAAATGGTATTTCGGTATGGACAACAGAACAGGCAATGAGAGAGTTATATCTTAAACCATTCCGTATTGCGGTACAGGATGGGGAAAGCCTTGGTATAATGACATCTTTCAACAGACTCGGAATAACCTGGGCAGGCGGAAGCTACAGCCTGTTAACCGGTGTTCTCAGAGAAGAATGGGGCTTTGAAGGTATGGTCATTACTGACTTCAACACCGACAATACCACATACATGAATGTTGACCAGATGATCCGTGCAGGCGGAGATCTTGATCTTGCTCAGGACAAGGAGCCATCTCTGGTAAGCAAGAAGGGAGAAGACCGACTTACACCAACTCAGGCAACACTTATCCGTCAGGCTGTTCATAATATTTTATATGTTATCGCAAACAGTAATGCAATGAATGGATATGGTTCAGATGTAAGTGTTTCATACGGACTTGCTCCATGGCAGCAGGTAAATATTTATATCGATATCGTTATATTGTTATTGCTGGCATTGTGGGGATTTATTGTAATCCGAAAGAGTCGAAAAGAGGAAAAGCAGGCTTAACCGGCAGCTTTTTACGTAAATAATGAAGAAATCAGCGGAGTCTTTATAAGACTCCGCTGATCTGCATTTTATGAAATGAAGTTGACAGAATATGAAACAAGAACTTTTGCCCGGGGAGATGGTGTTAGGGTATATTCGGAAAATGTAGTAGTAGATTACTAAAAGGAGGAGAAACATATGAACAAAACAACCTGTAAGCGGTTCGTTAAAAAGGGTTTGCCGGTTTTATTGGGGTGTTCTATGGCAATGAGCACGATCGTGCCATCCATGGCAGCAGACGGCAGGTTTTATTCAACCTACAGCAATCTTGAGGAAGTAAGAGCAGGATCTGAAGAGATCAATCTGCAGATTGCGCAGGAAAGCATTGTACTTATGAAAAATAAGGACAATGTACTTCCGCTTAAGAATGTTAAAGCAGTAAGCGTATTCGGCAAGGCTGCTGAGGATCCATTCTATGCAGGCGGCGGATCAGGTACAGCAGAAGGTTACTATCCGGATGAAATGTATACATCTGTTTATCAGTCTCTGGAGGATGCCGGATATTCAGTAAATCCTGCACTTAAGGCTTTTTATGAAAAAGCAGCTTCCGTTACTCCGCTTGGCAGCAATGTTTCAACAGGAGGAGATGATTCGGGAGAAAGCTCAGGTGAAAGTTCAGGAGACAGCTCAGGCGGCAGCGGAGCTGAATCAGCAGAAGATTCAGGAGAAAGCTCAGGAGAAAGCTCAGGCGGCGGAACTTCATCAGTGTCTGCTCCTTCATTGGAAACAAGCGGGAATCTTGCTTCAATTTCTGAAGTTGACCCGGCTGATTTCACAGGATCAGTACTGGAATCCTATGACAGATATTCAGACGCAGCAATCGTTGTTCTCGGACGTACAGGTTCTGAAGGCGGCGATAAGGATATGGGAAAGACAAGAGAAGCTTACATTACAGCCCATCTGAACCAGCTTGAAGCTTCAGGCGCATCTCAGGCTGAAATTGATGAAAGACGTGAGCTTCTTGAGTATAAGCTGGATAATGATCCAAAGTTTGCAGCAGATGCACTTCGTCACGGACTTATGCTTACATACGAAGAAGAGCAGCTCATTAAGCACGTTACAGAGAACTTTGATACAGTTATTGTTGTACTGAACTCACCTGAACAGATAGAACTCGGATGGGTTGAAGATGGTTCCCTTGGTGACATCGATGCATGTCTCTGGGTTGGACATCCTGGTCTTAATGGCTTTGAAGCATTAGGTCAGGTGCTTAACGGCTCAGTAAATCCATCAGGACGTCTTGTTGATATCTGGCAGGCGGACATGACAAAGGATCCGACTTACCAGAACATGATGGAGAACGTTCAGAATGAAAATGGTACATCTGATTACGTTTACACAGATGAAGAAGGCGAACATCTTATTCATGCTGTTGAATATGAAGAGGGTATTTACTACGGATACCGTTATTATGAAACCGCTGCGGTTGAGGGCTTTATTGATTACGATGAAGCTGTAGTATATCCATTCGGTTATGGTCTCAGCTATACAGAGTTCACCAAGACAATGGACAGCGTTGAACGTCTGACTGATGAGGCTGGCAATGCATACTACAATATTAATGTAACAGTAGCAAATACCGGTGATACTGCAGGTAAGGAAGTTGTTGAAGTTTATTACACAGCTCCATATATCAGCGGCGGTATTGAAAAGGCTCATGTTGTATTAGGCGCATTTGATAAGACAGAACTTCTCCAGCCGGGAGAATGCCAGACACTGACACTTACAATATACGAACAGGATATGGCTTCTTATGACTATGATGATGCAAATGCAAATGGTCATACAGGTTATGAGTTAGACGGCGGCAAGTATATTATCAAACTGATGGAGAACTCACACGATGTTATCGCAGAGCAGGAAGTTGAGATCGAAGCACAGAACTTTGATACTGACCGTATCACAGGTGCAACAGTAGAAAACCTGTTCTCAGATACCGTGGACCCAACATACAATTCAACCTACACCGTTTATGATGAAAATGGTAATGCAATGTATGACGGTAAGGGCGGACTTACCCATACCATGGTAACTATGAGCCGTGCTGACTTTGCAGGTACATTCCCGACCGCACCTGTAGTAACAATCGGTGAAAATGGTAAAGTCGGATCTGAAGGAACAGTAGTTCTTGATATGTCTCAGGAAGCATATGAGGATATGAAGATTACATTTGTACCAGGAAGTACAGAAGATGAGAGTGATCAGAAATGGTATGATTACTACATGGATTACTTCACATCTGAAAATGCTGAAGGCCAGACCTGGGATCAGGGCGTGATCGGTGAAAATGTTATCAACTTACAGGATATGACAGGAAAATCATGGGATGACCCAGACTGGATCACATTCCTGAACCAGATGAGCTGGGAACAGCTTTCAAACTTCCTGTGCTATTCAGGATACTGGAGCATTTCACTTTCTGATGATATGGCGAGACGTAAAAATCAGAGCCTTGAATCTAACGGAGTCGAATTAGTAGATGGTCAGAATCTTGGTGTTCCATTTACGGAGCAGGCAGATGGTCCGGTTGCAATTAAGCGCCAGAATACAGGTTCAGGCGGTCTTGATGATGTAGGTATTCAGTGGACAAGTACAATGAACATTGCCGCAACATGGAATACTGAATTAGCACGTATCCGTGGTGTCATGGTCGGGGAGGAAGCACTTGCACTCGAACTTGACGGATGGTACGGAGTAGCCATGAACATACACAGAAGTCCATGGGGCGGAAGAAACTTCGAGTACTTTTCAGAAGACCCGCTGCTTTCAGGCAAGATATCAGCTGCAGAAGTAATCGGCATTCAGTCGAAGGGTGTTAATGCATTTATCAAGCATTATGCGGTTAACCATCAGGATACTGACCGCGGACCTGCACTTCCAGGTATGGTACTTCCGGGACAGTCAGACTTTGGTCTTGTAACATTTGTAGATGAGCAGACAATCCGTGAAGTTTATACAAAGAGCTTCCAGATCGCTGTTGAAGAAGGCGGTGCAATGGGTCTTATGAACTCTATGAACCACATTGGTCTTCGCAGTAACTCAAACAACTTCAACCTTATGACAGCACTTCTCCGTGGGGAATGGGGCTTCATGGGTTATACAGTAACAGATATCGTTCCTGCAGGACAGGGCAACTCATATGCGGATTCAGAGACACTTACACGTATCGGTGCAGATCTTCCTCTGAATGCAAACGCAGGAATCAAGGTTTCAGGTGACTGGAATGCAGAAACGAAATGCGTAGAAGTAAATGGTGAACGAAATGACATTGCCTGGGCAGCTGTTCGTATGTCAGTTAAGCGTGCAATGTATGTAAATGCTAATTCTTCAGTAATGAGAAACAACCTTAATATGGACGCTTTTGGTGCTGAAAGTGAACTTAAGGGAACAATCGGAGTAGCAATCAGTGCTTCAGCAGCTGTTGATGAAGCTGAACTCGGAACTACAGATACAGCATATGTATTAGAGGGAACACTTCCTTCAGGTGTAACATTTGATAAATACAAGGGTACATTCAATGGAACTCCTATGGAATCAGGTACATTTACCTTCACAGTGAAGATTACTGCCGACGGCGGATGGATCTCTGAATCTAAGGAATTTACACTTACAGTTGTTGATAACCTGTTCGACTATTCAGGATTAAAAGGAACAGCAGGCAGTGAGTTCAATGGTAAGGTTGAATCAGAAATCCTTACAGATGAAGGTGCAGCAGTAACCTTCAGAGCCGAAGGACTTCCATCGGGTCTTACAATGAGCGAAGACGGAAGCATAACAGGTATCCCTGCTGAAGCAGGTACTTATGATGTGACTATCTATGCTGATTCTGAAAAGGAAAGCACAGGCGGATTTAATAATCCGTTCTTTAACGGAAGCAGCACAACAGTTGAAAACTACATTCTTCACGTGACAGTTACAGTAGAGTAAACATGATAAACTGTGCGGCCGCCGGGCCCAAGAACCACGCAGTATCATAGTACGTGGTGAATCCACCGAGGGATTCATGTCAGTTTTTAATGAATAATTGGCGCGGTTTTAAAAGCCGCGCCAATTATGGATAATTCAGAAGGAACTGTCCTCCACTTCTTAAGGTGGCGGGCTTACATTAGTAAAGAGAGGAAATAGACATGAGAATCATAAAGAAAACAGCAGTACTTACAGCAGCAGCACTTACAGCATTAATGATGGCAGCAGCAGTTAATGCAAAGGAGGCAGCAACTCCTGTTATTGAAGAAGAACCGGGCACATTTGTGTTTGAAGCTGAAAATGTTGATCTTACATATCTTTCAGGTCACGGCTGGTCAAACGAAGTAATGGGTGCAGGCCTTCTTATAAAAGACAAATATGACGCACAGGCAAGCGGCGGATATGCACTTGGCTATCTGTATGAAAACGGAAATGAAATTGAATTCTACATCAATTCTGATAAGGATGTGGAAGATGTTAAACTGATTCTCCGCTGCACAATGGAACATAAGAACAGTTCGGCATCCCTGGCATGGAATGAATTTGAAATTACAGTAAATGACGAAGATCCTATTGAATATCGTACTATGACATTCGAGAACATCCCGGGGCTTCTGACTGTAAAGAATGAGCTTCTTCCATTCAGCAACAAGACTATAGGTAAGATCAATTTAGTCGAAGGCGAGAACCTTATCAAGCTGACAGTTACCAACGATATAACAATGGAAGGCACAATGCAGGCTACAGCTCCGATAATTGACTGTATTATCCTGAAAACAGATTCTGACGCAACTTTTACATGGGCAGAAGGATTCCCTATGAATACAGATTATATAGAGGCTAATTAATAAATTATGGATACAATAAAGAAAAATAAATCAGTAAAAGTATGGGCAATAGTCAGTGCAGTCGTACTTGTGCTGGTTATTGCATTAAATATTGTACTTACTCAGTGGATGCTGGTCAGCAAGACTCTGGATCAGGTATTCGGAGGCCCTGTGGCAAAAGCCACGGGGGATGCAGAGGTATTATTTACCAATTCCACTGCTCAGGACGGGTTGGAATATTACGATGCAGGTGATGGTATTAAGGAAAAGGAAGATGCTTTAAGAGCGGCCAATGATCTTACAGTTACCATATGCGAAGAGGGTTCGGTTCTTCTGAAAAATGAATCATCTGCACTTCCTCTCGCAGGAAATGAAACAATCAGTGTATTCGGTAAAAACAGTGTTAATCTTGTATACGGAGGATCGGGCTCTGCGTCAAGTGACCGTAGTGACGCAAGAACTGTTTATGAGAGTCTTGAAGCTGCCGGATTCAAGGTGAATACAACATTAAAGGCCTTTTATGAGGATGAATCCAGGTCAGGCAGCGGAAGAGCCGGCAATCCTTCAATGGAATCCGGAGTTCCTACAGGTATTGAAATCGGTGAGACCCCTGTTGCAAGCTATACAGAAGATGTCCTTGACAGTTTCTCGGAAAGTGATGTGGCAGTAGTGGTTATTTCCAGAATTTCCGGCGAGGGCTGGGATCTTCCGAGAACCATGATGGATAAAAAGGGTGAAGCTCTTCCTGGGGCAATGAGTCCGGATGATCATTATCTGGAGCTGGATAAGAACGAGCAGGATATGCTGGAACTGGCCTGCGAAAACTTTGACAAGGTAGTTGTACTGATCAACAGTTCAAATGCAATGGAACTTGGTTTTCTGGATGACATTGCAGACGGTGATGATACTTCTACAGGTTACGATTTTGCTACCCATATTGACGCTGCTCTCTGGATAGGAGGAGTCGGAAATTATGGTATTATGGCTCTTGGCAGTATCCTGAACGGTACAGTTAATCCTTCCGGAAGAACTGTGGATACTTATGTAAGGGATATGTCAAAGGATCCGTCATGGCAGAATTTCTCCCAGAATCTGGGAAGTACAGATAAAAAAGCAGATGGAGGTACAGGAAACAGCTATTATATTGCAAGTACTGACCGTTCAGGCAATGATTTCGGTAAATATACCGGATACTTCTATGTTGAATATGAAGAAGGTATTTATGTAGGATATCGTTATTATGAAACAGCAGCACAGGAAGGCTTCATTAATTATGAGGAAGCTGTTGTGTATCCGTTTGGATATGGTCTCAGCTATACATCATTTGATCAGAAATTTGACAGTCTTGAAAAGAAGACTGATGAAAACGGTGATGCATATTATGAAGCAAAGGTGACTGTAACTAATACCGGTTCAATGTCAGGCAAGGAAGTAGTACAGCTTTATTATACAGCTCCATATACCACAGGAGAAATTGAAAAGGCTCATGTGGTTCTGGGTGCATATGAGAAGACAGGACTTCTTGAACCGGGCTGCAGCGAAGAGGTTATCCTTACAATATATGAACAGGATATGGCTTCATATGACTACAATGACGCAAATAAGAACAGTCATACGGGATATGAATTAGATGCCGGAGAATATGTATTCAGACTGATGAAAAACTCTCATGAGCAGATTGATTCCAAGACGGTTTCCATTGAAGAAATAAATTATGATACTGACCGGCAGACCGGTGAGACAGTAGAAAACCGTTTTGATGATGTAAGCGAAGCAATGGCCGGAAAGGTAATGAGCAGAGCAGACTTTGCAGGTACATTCCCTGTATCACCGACTTATGAGGAACGTCTTGCAGAGCAGAGTTTTATCGATGAGATCAGTGCACCGTTTTCAGACGAAAATGACAGCAGCATGCCATATTATGCAGAAGAGTATCCGACTGCAGATACAGCTGTTACAGTAATGTTCAGGGATCTTGTGGGTCTGGATAAAGATGATCCTCTCTGGGATACATTTCTGGATCAGATGTCTGTAGAAGATATGGCGATGCTTATAGGAACAGGCTGCTACAATACACCTGCATTTGAAAAATACGGCATACCTCGTACGGTGCACGGTGACGGACCGGTCGGATTTGTAGATTTTCTGAAATCTGATATGGCAAAAGATACCCAGGTATGCGGATATGCCAGTGAATGTGTTCTGGGTTCGACATGGAATAAACGTCTTGCTTACGAAATGGGTATCTCATATGGTAACGAAGCGTTATTCGGAGACGGCGTTCAAAGCTATTCAGGCTGGTATGCACCGGGTGTTAATATACACAGAAGTCCCTTTGGCGGACGTAATTCTGAATACTTCTCGGAAGATGCACTGTTAAACGGTGTTATGGCTGCAAATGAGGTAGTCGGAGCAACAGAAAAAGGATGTTTTACAATGGTGAAACATTTTGCGCTGAATGAGCAGGAAACAAACAGAAACTCCAACGGTATTTTAACCTGGGCAGATGAGCAGACCATAAGGGAAATCTACCTGGTTCCGTTTAAATATGCAGTTCAGCTTGGTAATTCCAATGGAATCATGAGTTCATTCAACAGGATCGGAAAAACCTGGGCAGGCGGAAGCTATGCACTGCTGACAGAAATTCTCCGTGATGAGTGGGGATTTGATGGCTTCGTAATATCAGACTTCAATGCTAACACCACTTACATGTATGCCGATATGATGATACGTGCAGGGGGTGATCTGAACTTATGTCAGGACGGACTTCCGTCAATATCATCAGAGAAGCTTACGGCAACTCAGGCAAGTCTGATCCGCACTGCAGTAAAGAATATTTTATATGTTATTGCTAACTCCAGTGCCATGAATGGCGATTATACTTACGGTCTTGCACCATGGAAGATGGTAATGTTCGGAATAGATGCAGTCGTGGCAGTATTGCTTGCACTCTGGGGAGTACTTGTATTGATAAGGGCAAGGAAAAGAGCTGCAGCATAAACAGTTGCAGGCGTAATCTATGGGAAAGGAGTTTGAAAGGATAAAAGAAAGCTATGGATATGTATATTGGAATCGATCTTGGCACATCTGCCATGAAACTTTTACTGCTGAATGAAAAAGGAGATATCCTTAATAATGTCAGCAGGGAGTATCCGTTAATATTTCCGAAAACAGGCTGGAGTGAGCAGGAACCTCAGGAATGGTGGAATGCATGTATCAGCGGAATAAAAGAACTCATTGCCGGTTATAACCCGATGAAGGTAAAAGGTATCGGTATCGGCGGTCAGATGCATGGCCTGGTAGTTCTTGACGAGAAGGATGAGGTGATCCGTCCTGCGATTCTGTGGAATGACGGGCGAACTGCTGAAGAAACAGAATGGCTTAATACAGAGATAGGAAAATCGAATCTGTCCCAAATGACAGCAAATATTGCTTTTGCCGGATTTACTGCACCTAAGATTCTCTGGATGGAAAAAAATGAACCTGAAAAATTTGCGCGGATCAGAAAGATAATGCTTCCTAAGGATTATATCAATTACCGTCTGACCGGAGTGCATGCCTGTGATTTCTCGGATGCCAGCGGAATGCTGCTTCTGGATGTTAAACGAAGGGGATGGTCTGAGGAAATGCTTGGAATATGCGGAATCACTACAGATCAGATGCCGAAACTGTTTGAGAGCTTTGAAGTGATCGGAAATATAAATAAAGAGGCAGCAGATCTGACGGGACTTTCCGAGAAATGTATTGTCGTTGCCGGAGCCGGTGATAACGCTGCAGCTGCAGTAGGTGCAGGTGTAGTCGGGGAAGGCGGGTGCAATATATCCATCGGGACTTCCGGAACGGTATTTATTTCATCTGAAAAATTCAGTGTAGATCCCCAGAATGCACTTCATGCATTCGCTCATGCGGACGGAGGATTTCATCTGATGGGATGCATGCTTTCAGCAGCCAGCTGCAATAAATGGTTTTGCGATGAAATACTCCGTACGAAGGATTATCAGGCAGAGCAGGGAGGGATTACAGATGAAAGACTGGGACAGAATAATGTATACTTCCTGCCATATCTGATGGGTGAGAGAAGTCCTGTCAATGATACGGATGCAAGGGGCATATTTATAGGTCTTTCTATGGATACACAGCGCAGGGATATGATGCAGGCAGTTCTTGAGGGCGTGGCATTTGCAATAAGGGATTCCCTGGAAGTCGCAAAAGAAAACGGTATAAAGATATCAAGTTCAAGACTGTGCGGAGGCGGTGCACGTTCGGAACTGTGGAAAAAGATATTTGCCAATGTACTTAATATCGAGCTTGAAATTCCGCAGACAGAGGAAGGCCCCGGCTTTGGCGGCGCGATGCTGGCAATGGTGGGGTGCGGAAAATATAATGATGTTTCAGATTGCGTAAA
>JABUTA010000005.1:0-3878 GCA_021443845.1 Parasporobacterium sp. | reverse complement strand
ATACGGAAGAGTAGTGGAAGGCATGGAAACATCGTCACTGGTGAATGCGATGAACAAAATTGATATGCCCGATAAAGGTGTTGTCTATAAACCGGGAATCGATAGCCTGGAAGCTGAAGATATTTATTCGGCATTACAGGATAGCTTATTCGGAGGCATGCCTGTTCAGATAGGTATGTGCTGGGGCTACAATACAAAACTGAACTGCCTTGAATATCATAGAAACAGTGAAATAAATATCGGGGCAGAAGATTTCATACTGCTTGTTGCCAGACAGGAAGAAATTACAGACGGAGTACTGGATACAGCATGTGTTAAAGCCTTTAAGGCACCAAAGGGAGCAATAGTGGAAGTATACGCAACGACACTTCATTATGCACCTTGCCAGGCTTCAAAGGAAAAGGGCTTCAGAACAGCGATCGTTCTGCCTCTGGGAACAAATACCGAAAAACCGGCATTTATACCGTCCAATGAAGAAGATAAATGGATGACAGCAAGAAATAAATGGCTGCTGGCACATGAAGATAGTGATGAGGCCAGAGGCGGAGCTCACATTGGCTTAAAGGGAATCAACATTGATATTAAGGAGGATATTTAACTATGAATAACATACCGGAAGTTAAACTCGGCATAATCGCCGTTTCACGTGACTGCTTTCCTGTAGGACTTTCAATAAAGCGTCGCGAAGCAATAAAAGCTGCATATAAGGGTGAAATGTATGAATGTCAGGTTACAGTGGAAAATGAACATGACATGCTGAAGGCTGTTGAGGATGTAAATGCAGCAGGATGCAATGCATTGGTTGTATTCCTCGGAAATTTCGGTCCTGAAACACCTGAAACACTGATCGCAGCTAAGTTTGACGGTCCATGCATGTTCGTTGCGGCAGCAGAAGGCGATGGAGATCTTATCAATGGTCGTGGTGATGCATATTGCGGTATGCTCAACTGCTCTTACAACCTTGGAATGAGACATCTTAAAGGATATATTCCTGAATATCCTGTAGGGACAGCCGATGACATTGCCGATATGATCGCAGATTTTGTTCCTGCAGCAAGAGCAATCATTGGTGTAAAGAATTTAAAGATCATTACATTTGGACCTCGTCCTCAGGATTTCTTTGCATGCAACGCACCTATAAAAGGACTTTATGAGATCGGAGTTGAAATTGAAGAGAACTCAGAGCTTGATCTTCTTGTAAGTTATCAGGCACATAAAGGTGATGCACGTATTCCTGAAGTATGTGCAGACATGGCAGCTGAAATGGGTGAAGGAAAATACTATCCTGAACTTCTTGAGAGAATGGCACAGTTTGAACTTACACTTCTTGACTGGGCAGAAGCTCATAAGGGTGCAAGGAAGTATGTTGCATTTGCTGATAAATGCTGGCCTGCATTTCCTGAGCAGTTTGGTTTTGAGCCATGTTATGTCAACTCAAGACTTGCAGCAAAAGGCATTCCTGTAAGCTGTGAAGTTGATATTTACGGAGTTCTTTCTGAGTACATCGGTTCATGCATTTCTCAGGATGCCGTAACCATTCTTGATATCAATAACTCTGTTCCGGCCAGGATGTGGGAAGACAGTATCAAGGGCAGATTTGATTACACTCTTACAGACACATTTATGGGCTTCCACTGTGGTAATACTCCAAGCTGCAAGATGTGTGCAGACCGTGCTGTTAAGTACCAGCTTATCCAGCACAGACTCTTAGAGCCTGAAGGATCGGAACCTGATTTCACAAGAGGAACTCTTGAAGGTGACATCGCACCCGGTGACATCACGTTCTATCGTCTGCAGTGTGACAGCGAAGGAAAACTTCGTTCATACATTGCAGAAGGAGAAGTACTTCCTGTAGCGACAACAAGCTTCGGCGGTATCGGTGTATTTGCAATCAGGGAAATGGGTCGTTTCTACCGTCATATACTTATTCAGAAGAGATATCCGCATCATGGTGCAGTTGCATTCGGACATTACGGAAAGGCATTATTCGAGGTATTTAAATATCTCGGAATAGAAGACATTGCATACAATCAGCCTAAGTCACTTCCGTATCCTACGGAAAATCCATGGGGCTGATGTTTCTTAGTAATATAATATAATACCGGCTATATAACGAATTGATAAATGGGCTGTCATACCGGCAGATGAAAATCTGTGCGTGTGACAGCTCTTATTCTGTATTTTATGTTTTCAATTTGTATGTGCTTATTTTTTGATAAACGGCATATACAGATTATGAAATATAAAATGCATTTTATGCAATCAGCAGAAAAAGCTTTTAATTTTCTTTTATAGTTTAGGTGGTGAAAAAGCGTTCAAAAGTTATTAAACGCATATTTGTGCCGATGATAAATGGAAAGAGCCCGAATGGTTCTGAAATCCATGAATGAAAAAAGTAAAAAAGGAGGAAAAAAGATGTTTCAATTTAAGAAAATGCTTAAGACAGTAATTCCGTCGGCAGTTGCCGGAGCTGTATGCTTTTCTATGATACCAGTCACCGGTCTTGCGATGGACGGGGAGGAAAAACTGTACACAACAAGTTACAACACCATGGAAGAAGCCCAGGCTGCTGCTGAAAAGCTGACCATGGAGATAGCATCGGAAGGAACGGTGCTTCTTAAAAATGAAAATACAGTACTGCCTATGAGAAATGGCGCATGGATCAGCGTTTTTGGTGTTACAGAGCTTGCCATGGAGGGCTGCGGAGCATCAGATAATGTTGATGTTACCGTATCCGGGGCTTTGGCCAATGCAGGTTTCAATGTAAATCCGACTCTGAAAGATTATTACAAAGCAAACTATTTTGTTGCGGCAAATAACAGTTCGGTAGGCAGCGGTAATTCAAATATCGGGCATGAGGAAACCATATTTAATGCACAGGTTATAAATTCATTTGACAGCTACAATGATGCTGCCGTTGTCGTGATCAGCAGGACAGGAGCAGAGGGCAGCGATGCAAGCCGTGTGACAAGTGAAGCTGCCGGCGTAAATATGCTGGGTGAAAAGGATGAGGATGTTCATGCCGCACTTTACGGTAAGACTGATGAGCAGGGAAATACTGTGTATTATAAGCATTATCTCATGCTTACAGACAGCGAACGTGAGCTCCTGAAATTAGTAGAGGAACATTTTGACAAAGTAATTGTTCTTTTGAACACTTCCAACTGGATAGAGACTGATGAATTAAAGTTTGACGAGAATATCGATGCTATCCTGAATATCGGCAGACCCGGTGCAGGCGGCATGGATGGTGTGGCAAAAATCCTTAACGGTGAGATTTCTCCTTCCGGCGCACTTGTAGATGAGTGGTATTCAGATTTCACTGCAGATCCTACATGGTATAATTTCGGCAGCAACAACCAGACAGGCGGAGTGACAGGCGGAGCCGGTTCAAATACTTACATGGATGAAGACGGTTGGGGCGGAGCAAATGGTTCTCCTTACATTTCTGATTCTGAGGGTTATCATGGTGTGGACTACGAAGAGGGTATATATAACGGATACAGATATTATGAAACATATTATACCGATCTTTACAACTATTTGAGCCAGCCCGGAAACGAGACACTTACAGCAGTAATCCGCGGGGAAGAATATTCCGGCACAGATATTGCACAGGCATGGTATGAAAGAAATGTGGCATACCCGTTTGGATATGGTCTTAACTACACAACATTCAGCTTTGAAGCCGGTGAGATCTATATTGATGAAGCCTGTACAGAACTTCTGAGCGATACAGCTGAATTCGCTTCAACAGCAGCGCAGCCTGCTGAAGTTGAAACTGTATACATTCCGGTTGCAGTAACTAATACCGGTGATGTTGCCGGTAAAAAAACAGTTCAGGCATATCTGACTTATGACAGTTACTCAGACAGCAG
>JABUTA010000059.1 GCA_021443845.1 Parasporobacterium sp. | reverse complement strand
CCAAAGATCTTGCCCGCCCGATCGAAGGCAGGAACGTCGTAGTGGTCGAAGACGTTCTGGATCAGGGAAACACGCTTTATACCATCACAAGGATGATATGGGCGATGAATCCGAAAAGCGTGGAGGTGGTAACCCTGCTGGACAAACCGGAAGGCAGGCAGATCGATTTTGAAGCAGATTACGTAGGATTTAAAGTCCCGAACGAATTTGTCGTTGGATGGGGACTTGACTACAAACACAAATACAGAGACCTGTCGTTTATCGGGGTCGTAAAAAACATCGAAGAGGAACTATAGGATGAACAATAACAACAATGGTAATGGCAGAGGGATCGGAGGGATCCTCATATACGTTATCATAGTGGCCGCGATATTTGCCGCGATCTATTTCATCACCTCCAACAAGGGGATGGACACCAAGTACACGTATGCCGAATTCCAGAAAGATCTGAACAATCAGGCCGTTTCTTCGATCGAGATCACGCAGAACGCGGAAGTGCCGACTGGATATCTTACCATCACGTTCAAGGATGGTACCGAAAAGACGCTCTTTGTTGAGAACGTTTCTACCGTAACGGAAGAACTCAAGGACGCAAACTTCTCATACACGCTCAAGGACGTTACCAGACAGAACTTCTTTACTTCCACCATTTTGCCGATGCTCATTATGTTCGTCATAATGATAGTGTTCTTTTTCATTATTTCGAACAGGGCAGGCGGAGGCGCCGGTGGCAACGTAATGTCCTTCGGAAAGAGCCGTGCCCGTATGTCTGCACAGCAGGACAACAAGACCACTTTCAAGGACGTGGCCGGCCTTACCGAAGAAAGAGGCGAGCTTGAGGAGGTCGTGGACTTTCTTAAAGATCCGCAGAAGTACACCAGGGTCGGAGCCCGCATACCAAAGGGCGTGTTGCTCGTTGGTCCTCCGGGAACCGGTAAAACTCTGCTCGCAAGGGCTACTTCGGGCGAAGCCGGAGTTCCGTTCTTCCACATCTCGGGTTCTGACTTCGTGGAAATGTTCGTTGGCGTTGGTGCTTCTAGGGTTAGGGACCTCTTTGGAGATGCCAAGAAGAACGCACCGTGCATCGTCTTCATAGATGAGATCGACGCAGTCGCAAGGCGCCGTGGATCGGGTCTTGGCGGTGGACACGACGAAAGAGAGCAGACGCTAAACCAGATCCTTGTTGAGATGGATGGTTTCGGCGTTAACGAAGGCATTATCGTCATGGCTGCAACGAACCGTGTGGACATTCTCGATCCGGCCATCTTGAGGCCTGGTCGTTTTGACAGAAAAGTATTCGTCGGAAGACCCGACGTTCAGGGGCGTGAGGACATCCTTAAGGTTCACGCACGCAACAAGCCGCTTGCCGAAGACGTTGATCTTGCGGTAACTGCCAGGACCACGGTTGGATTTTCCGGAGCAGATCTGGAGAACCTGTTGAACGAAGCTGCGATCCGTGCGGCCAGCCAGGGCAGGCAGTACATTAAGCAGGTCGACATCGACTCATCGTTCATCAAGATCGGAGTCGGAAGGGAAAAGAAGAGCCACGTCATCTCCGAGAAGGAAAGAAGGATCACGGCTTACCACGAGTCTGGACATGCCATATTGTTCCATCTGCTTCCGGAAGTTGGACCGGTACACATGGTATCGATCATTCCCACGGGCATGGCGGGTGGTTACACCATGCCTCTTCCCGAAAAGGACGAGATGTTCAATTCGAAAGAGAAGATGCTCCAGAACATCATGGTGTCATTTGGCGGAAGGATCGCCGAAGAACTTACTTTTGGAGACATCACCACGGGTGCAAGTCAGGACATCAAGCAGGCCTCGGACGTTGCCAGATCCATGGTCACCAAGTTTGGCATGAGCTCGCTGGGCCCCATTGATTATGCACCGTCTGACAGTGACGAGGTGTTCATCGGACGCGACTGGGGTCACACCAAGGCATATTCCGAGGTTACTTCCGCAGCCATAGACAAAGAAGTCGAGTCGATCATCATGAGTTGCTACGAAAAGGCAAAGAATCTTATCGAAAGCAACAGGGACGTTCTCGAAAAGGCCGCCCAGCTGTTACTCCAGAAGGAGAAGATCACCAGGGAAGAGTTTGAGAGTCTATTTGTGGTAAACGATCCGATTCCGGAATTGACTCCTTTGGGCTCGCCAGATCCAGTAACCTTTTAGTACACTTTAGCAAATTAACGTAGTTAATAAACAAAACGGAGGTTTTTGATGAAAAACCTCCGTTTTTTGTATATTATACACAACAAAATCAAAATTCTTTGTCAAAATTTGTTAACACTGCTTGAAAAATGGGTGATATTATACGCATCGTAAAACCCCCCCAATAATAGTTTTACTACACCCCATAAAATGAAATACCTTCTCCTTAAAAGAGCCGATCGCAGGATCGGCTCTTTTACTGTCTGCAGTAGTAATTTCAGTTCTGTGGATTATATTTGCTGTTATCGGTGATCATATATATATCTGCAAACGAATATGACGAGCCGTGATAATTCAAGGATGGTGAAGCATGATTCAAGGGTGACGGACAAGGACCACAAGTCCGCAGGCCGTCAGGGATACTGAGCAGGAAGGTCATCAGGAGCTTCCTGCGAATATCCCGGCCCGTGGCAATCATGATTCAGCATCCTATGAATTATAGGCGCAGTCATTTTGAGTATTGCAGATGTATATATGATCACCGGTAACCGGAAACATTATAAAAATCCGGTAGACATAGAACTGTGAGGGATTATAATTATAGATACTGTCCGTCAAATGCAGATGATGCACTGACATTTCAGATATTTAAATGCAGGAAAGAAATTTTAGAATGCAGGAAAAAAGTTTTAAGCTTGTATCAGAATACAACCCCACCGGTGACCAGCCTCAGGCTATCAGAGAGCTGGTGGAAGGTTTCAGGGAAGGGAACCAGTTCCAGACTCTTCTGGGCGTTACGGGTTCCGGCAAGACATTTACCATGGCCAATGTCATTCAGGCTCTTAACAGGCCCACACTTGTCATCGCCCACAATAAGACTCTGGCAGCCCAGCTGTATGGTGAATTCAGGGAATTCTTTCCGGAAAATGCAGTTGAATATTTCATATCCTATTACGATTATTATCAGCCGGAGGCATACGTTCCGTCTACTGATACATATATAGAAAAGGATTCTTCCATTAACGATGAGATAGACCGGCTGAGGCACTCAGCCACAACCTCCCTGGTGGAAAGGAAAGACGTAATTATTGTTGCGTCGGTGTCATGTATCTACGGTATAGGCGATCCGGAGGAATATGCCAGAAGCTGCGTGTCCTTAAGGCCGGGTATGACAAAGGAACGTGACGAAGTGATCCGTGAACTTATCCGTATCCAGTATGAACGCAATGATATGGATTTTCAGCGGGGAACCTTCAGAGTCCGGGGAGACACCATAGAAATAGTTCCTGTTGCAAAAGATTCCACAGGGATCAGAGTTGAATTCTTCGGGGATGAGATCGACAGGATATCCGAAATAGATGTTCTTACAGGGGCGGTGAAAGCGAAACTGCAGCATGTGGCACTGCTTCCGGCATCATATTATGTAGTGCCTCCTGAAAGGATGGAAAAGGCCCTTAAAGGGATAAAGGAAGAACTGGATGAGCAGGTGGCTTTCTTCAACTCCGAGAATAAGCTCCTGGAAGCCCAGCGTATATATGAAAGAACAAATTTTGACATGGAAATGATGCGGGAAACCGGTATATGCTCCGGTATTGAGAACTATTCCCGGCATCTGACCGGGCTGGCACCGGGGGAACCTCCTGCCACTCTTATTGATTTCTTCAGAAATGAATTCCTGATAATTGTGGATGAGTCTCATATGACCATACCTCAGATAGGAGCAATGTATAACGGCGACCATTCCAGAAAGCAGACCCTGGTTGATTTTGGCTTCAGGCTGCCGTCTGCACTGGATAACAGGCCCCTGATGTTTGAAGAATTTGAGCAGAAGATTGACCAGATGCTGTTTGTCTCCGCAACACCGGGACGTTATGAGGATGCTCACGAAATGCTGAGGACCGAGCAGATAATCAGACCGACAGGACTGCTGGATCCTGAAATATCAGTTCGACCGATAGAGGGGCAGATTGATGATCTCCTTAATGAGATAAACAAAGAGACAAAGAAGAAAAACAAGGTGCTGGTCACCACCCTTACCAAAAAGATGGCTGAGAATCTTACGGATTATCTGAAGGAGTCCGGTGTGCGTGTAAGGTACCTGCATTCTGATATAGCGGCCCTTGAAAGAACTGAAATAATCCGTGACATGAGGCTGGATGCATTTGACGTGCTGGTGGGCATCAACCTGCTTCGGGAAGGACTGGACATTCCGGAGATTTCCCTTGTGGCCATACTGGATGCAGATAAGGAAGGTTTCCTGAGAAGTGAGACGTCTCTTATCCAGACTGTGGGCCGTGCTGCCCGTAATGCCGAAGGACATGTCATAATGTATGCGGATACTATTACCGATTCCATGAAGGCAGCCATTACCGAGACTGAAAGAAGACGTAAGGTACAGCAGGCATATAACGAAGAACACGGAATAAAGCCTGAAACCATAAAGAAAGCTGTCAGGGATCTTATAAGCATCAGCCACGAGGCGGAAAATGCAGGTCAGAAGCTTTTCAAGGATCCGGAATCTATGAACGAGAAAGAGCTGAAGGCTCTTATAGCAAAGGTGAAGCGTCAGATGGAACGCGCAGCAACCAATCTGGACTTCGAAACTGCCGCCAGTCTCAGGGATCAGATGCTGGAACTCAGAAAATATCTGGAATGATCCGCAGTACCGGAAACTTCCCGAGCAGGAGGATATCATACGGGGTGCGGAAAGTTTACGTGTTCAGAAATAGGCAGACAGAACAGATACGAAGCTGCCTCCGGAGCAGGGGAAGCCTGAATAAACAATACAGAGTATAATAACTACAGACACGGAAAGTATTTATAATGTCAGTAAAAGAACAGAAATATATAAAAATCAGAGGTGCAGCTGAAAATAATCTGAAAAACATAGACCTGGATATACCCAGAAATGAGATGGTGGTATTTACGGGGCTCTCGGGAAGCGGCAAATCTTCCCTGGCCTTCGATACCATATATGCTGAAGGACAGCGCCGGTATATGGAATCACTTTCTTCCTATGCAAGGCAGTTCCTGGGACAGATGGAAAAACCGAAGGTTGAGACTATTGAAGGTCTGTCTCCGGCCATTTCCATAGACCAGAAGGCTACCAACAGGAATCCCAGATCCACTGTGGGAACGGTAACGGAGATACATGATTATCTGCGTCTTCTTTATGCCAGGGTCGGTATTCCCCATTGCCCCAGGTGCGGCAGGGAGATAGCCCGGCAGAGCGTCGACCAGATGGTGGACTCAGTGATGAGCCTTCCGGCAGGAACGAAGCTTATCCTCATGGCACCCATGGTAAGGGGAAGAAAAGGTGAACATGTAAAACTCCTGGAGTCTGCCCGCAGGCAGGGATATGTCAGGGCCCGTATTGACGGGGTAAACTATGATCTGGATGAAGAGATCAGTCTGGAGAAAAACAACAAGCACAGCATTGATATTATAGTTGACCGTATAGTTGTAAAGGACGGCATTGAGTCCCGTCTGGCAGATTCTATGGAAACTATACTGAATATGGCCGAAGGCCTGATGACTGTTCAGATAGTGGGGATGCCGGATGGAAGTGAAAAGCCGGAGTATGCGGATGATAATAATGAAATGCATTTTTCCGCCAGCTTCTCCTGCCCTGACTGCGGCATAAGCATAGCGGAAATAGAACCCAGGAATTTTTCCTTCAACAATCCATTTGGAGCATGTCCTGTATGCGCAGGTATAGGCTATAAGATGGAATTTGACATTGATCTTATGATACCTGACCGTTCAAGGAGCATCAATCAGGGAGCCATAGCCGTAATGGGCTGGCAGAGTGCCAATAAGACCACCAGTTTTGCCAATGCCATGCTGAAGGCCCTGGCTGCAAAGCATAAATTCAGCCTGGATACACCTTTTGAGGATTATCCGGACAAGATCAAAAATATACTGATATACGGAGATACCGTCAGTGTGGATGTGCATTATACAGGTCAGCGTGGAAGCGGTATTTATCCGACTGTATTCGAGGGCCTTCTGGAAAATGTGAACCGCCGGTACAGGGAGGCATTTACTGACAGCGCCAAACAGGAATATGAGGAATTCATGCGGATCAGTCCCTGCGACGCCTGCAAGGGCATGAGGCTGAATCCTCAGAGTCTTGCGGTCACAGTGGGCGGGGCAAATATCCACCAGGTTTCTGACATGACCATAGGGGAATGCCTGAAATTCTTCGAGGAGCTGAAGCTGAGCAGTTCAGGAAACCAGATTGCAGGACCGATTCTTAAAGAGGTCAGGGCAAGGCTCAGGTTCCTGCTGGATGTGGGGCTGGATTATCTGACTCTTACACGTTATGCGGCCAGTCTGTCGGGAGGAGAAGCACAGCGTATCCGTCTGGCCACTCAGATAGGCTCCGGACTTACGGGAGTGCTGTATATTCTGGATGAGCCTAGCATAGGACTCCATCAAAGGGATAATGATAAGCTGCTGGCTACATTGAGAAGGCTCAGAGATCTGGGAAATACGCTCATAGTGGTTGAACACGATGAGGATACCATCAGACAGGCTGATACTGTGGTGGATATAGGTCCGGGAGCAGGCGAACATGGAGGAGAAGTAGTGGCTGTGGGGCCTGCTGAAGAGATAATGAAGTGTCCCGACAGCATAACCGGTGATTATCTGAGCGGACGCAGATTCATTTCCCTGCCGGAAACCAGAAGAACCCCGACAGGCTGGATAAAAGTCAGAGGCGCCGCAGAGAATAATCTGAAAAAAATCGATGTAAGATTCCCGCTGGGGGTAATGACCTGCATTACAGGAGTATCCGGAAGCGGCAAATCATCCCTGGTAAATGAGATACTTTACAACAGCCTGGCCAGATCTCTTAACAGAGCCCGGACCATTCCGGGGAAACATAAATCAATAGAAGGCATTGAGCAGCTGGATAAGGTTATATGTATTGACCAGAGTCCTATAGGAAGAACACCCAGATCCAATCCTGCCACATATACAGGAGTTTTTGACCTGATAAGGGATATATTTGCCCTTACTCCTGATGCAAAGGCAAAAGGATACAGTAAGGGAAGATTCAGCTTCAACGTGAAAGGCGGCAGATGTGAAGCCTGTGCAGGTGACGGTATTGTCAAGATTGAAATGCATTTCCTGCCGGATGTATATGTAAAATGTGATACATGCCACGGACAGCGATACAACAGGGAGACTCTTGACGTAAAATACAAGGGAAAGAGCATTTTTGATGTTCTGGACATGACTGTTGAAGAGGCTATGGAGTTCTTCAGAAATGTTCCGAAGATATATCAGAAGATAAAGACCCTTTATGAGGTGGGTCTGGGATACATCAGGCTGGGACAGTCCTCTACGACTCTGTCCGGAGGCGAAGCCCAGCGTGTCAAGCTGGCAACGGAGCTCAGCCGACGCCCTACCGGGAAGACCATGTATATTCTGGATGAGCCTACCACAGGCCTTCATTTTGAGGATGTGAATAAACTGGTAAGTATACTGCGCCGTCTTTCGGAAGGCGGCAATTCCGTAGTGGTTATCGAGCATAATCTGGAGGTTATAAAGGTTGCGGATTATATTATCGATATGGGTCCGGAAGGGGGAGACCGGGGAGGAACAGTCATTGCCGAAGGGACTCCGGAGGAAATAATAAAATCTGACATAAGCTATACCGGGCGATATCTGAAACCATATCTTAAAAGATGAAATTGTGCAGCATAATGTACATAATAAAGACTTGAAAATGTCGGGAATAATGTACATAATAACTACATGAGCGATATCAGAATTATTGAAGTTACAAACCGATCACTGCGTCGTCAATTTGTGGATTTTCCTAATAAACTTTATAAGGATGTTCCACAGTTTGTTCCTGCCTTTTACGGGGATGATATGGCGGACTGGAGTAAGAAAAATCCTGCTTTGCAGTATTGTGAAGCCAGGTCTTTTCTTGCGTACCGGGATGGTGAGATTGTGGGGCGTATCGGTGCCATTTTAAGCCACAGAGCAAACGAGAAGTGGGGCACCAAAAGAATGCGCTTCAGTCAGGTGGACTTTATAGATGATGCGGAGGTGGCTGACCTTCTGTTCAAGACTGTAGAGGATTGGGCAAGGGAACGTGGCTGCAATGAAGTTCACGGACCTCTGGGCTTCTGTGACCTGGACAGAGAGGGAATGCTGACAGAGGGCTTTGATAAAAGAAGCATGTTCATAACCTATTATAATCACCCCTACTATATAGAACATCTGACAAGACTGGGATATATAAAGGATGCGGACTGGGTTGAGTGCAAGATTCCTGTGCCGAAGCCGGATGATAAGGTTTATGAGCGCATTCACAGATTATCTGAAATGGTAATGAAGAGGGGGGGCTATCATAAGGCTGCTCTGACCAACCAGAAGGAATTCAAGCCGTACATCAGAAAAGTTTTTGAAATGGTCAATGATGCATATACAGATCTGTACGGAACGGTTGAACTGACGGAGGAACAGATCGAGAAATATGCTGATAAGTTCTGTCCTCTTGTTAATCCTGAATTTGCGTGCCTTGTACTTAATGATCAGGACGAACTGATGGGATTCGGTGTATGTGCACCATCCATGGCTGCTGCAATGCAGAAAAGCAGAGGCCGGCTCTTCCCCTTCGGCTGGATAGGGGTGCTCCGTGCACTAAAGAAAAATACTGCCGTTGATCTTCTGCTTATTGCCGTAAAGCCCTCCCTGAAAAATATGGGTGTGAATGCAGTTATAATCGATCACATAATGCAGAGCTGCATAAGAAACGGAATCGAGTATGCCGAGAGCGGCCCTATGCTGGAAAATAACAGCAAGGTTCTCAGCCAGTGGAAGGATTTCGGGGCTGTGTTTGATAAAAGAAGAAGATGCTTTGTGAAGTCGATATAGAGATATAGATTTAAGTTAAGGACCCTGCCGTGATGCGGCAGGGTTTTTTAATGAACGGGAAGGTGAATAGGGTATGGATGAATACTTTTTGAAAAATGTTGGAAAATATACCATCCATACCCGAATTGTGGTGATATATGGGCTGAGAAACGGGTAGGGATGAAGGCTAAAGGAGATAGGCGCGTAAAACCATCATCCGTACCCGAGAAACAGCCATATATGGGCAGATGAACAGGCGGAGATGAAGGTTGTAAATGTCAATAAATAAATGTACAAAAAGTGGAAAATAAATTTGTACAATCAAGGTC
>JABUTA010000058.1:1883-11495 GCA_021443845.1 Parasporobacterium sp. | reverse complement strand
TTCGAATGTGCTGCACAGCGTGAAAAGGAAGTGCGCCATGACGTAATGGCCCACGTGTACACCTACGGTAAGGTGGCTCCTTCAGCTGCAGGCATCATCCATCTGGGAGCAACCAGCTGTTACGTAACAGACAATGCGGACATCGTTATCTACAAGGATGCCCTCACATACGTAAGAGGCGAACTTCTCAAGGTAATAGCCAATCTGACAGACTTTGCAGACCGCTACAAAGCACTTCCTACCCTGGGCTATACACATTATCAGCCGGCACAGCTGGTAACCGTTGGCAAGCGTGCTTCATTATGGCTTCAGGATTTTGTAACCGACCTGGAAGAACTGGATTTCGTTATAGAGCATATTCCGATGCTGGGCTGCCGGGGTACCACAGGCACAGAAGCCAGCTTCATGGAACTTTTCGACGGCGACGAAGAAAAGATCATGGAAATGAACCGCCAGATCTGCGCAGAATTCGGCTTCGATAAAATGTATGACGTATGCGGGCAGACCTATCCCCGTAAGCTGGACAGCCGCATCCTGAACGTGCTCAGCTCCATCGCCCAGAGCTGCTACAGAATGGCCAACGACATCCGTCTTCTCCAGCACGACAGACAGGTGGAGGAACCATTTGAAAAGAATCAGATAGGTTCCTCAGCAATGCCTTACAAGAGAAACCCGATGCGTTCAGAGCGTATCTGCTCTCTCGCACGTTATCTTATGGCAGATGCATCCAATGCAGCCATGACAGCATCCACCCAGTGGCTGGAAAGAACCCTGGACGACTCCGCCAACAGAAGGATTTCCCTTCCGGAAGGCTTCCTGTGCTGCGATGCCATCCTCCGTCTTGCACAGAACGTAACCGACGGCATGGTGGTAAATGAGAAGATCGTAGAAAGAACAGTAAACGAATATCTTCCCTTCATCGCTACGGAAAATATCATGATGGAAGGTGTAAGAAGGGGCGGCAACAGACAGGAACTCCACGAGATCATCAGGGAATGCTCCATGAAAGCCACAGCCAACATGAAGAACGGTCTCCCCTGCAATCTGCTGGCACTCCTTGCAGAAGAACCTGCTTTCAACATGACAGAGGAAGAGCTCACCGCAGCCCTTAATCCGTCAGCATACATCGGACGCTGCCCTGCCCAGGTAGATGCTTTCCTTGCAAAGGTAAGACCTCTTATTGAGGGCGTTAAGAAAGACAGCGCGGACATCAACCTGTAACCGGTCTTATCCCACCGGACAGATTCTTACTCCGGTATCAACCGGCAGACTATATGCCTTAGTTCTTACCGGAAATAATTCGGTATTTTAGAAAATGCCTTAACAAAAGGCAGATGGAATCCAAGTTCGTGAAGCAGACAGACTGTGCAAAACACAGCCATTATCTAAGAGGTTAATTTTAAATATGGAAAAAATATTAGTTCTGGACTTTGGCGGTCAGTACAATCAGCTGATTGCCAGAAGGGTCCGCGACCATCATGTATATGCTGAAATAGCCGCATATAATAAAATCACAGTGGAAGAAATCAAGGCTGCAGGCTACAAAGGTGTCATATTCACCGGCGGACCAAACAGCGTATACGATATGTCTTCACCCCACTTTGATCCTGAAATCCTCAATGCAGGCATCCCTGTGCTGGGAATCTGCTACGGCTGCCAGCTGATCGCGTGGATGGCAGGAGGCACTATTGAAAGTGCCGGAGGCAGCTCAGAATACGGCAAAATCAAACTTTATGCACAGGATTCTCTTATTTATTCTGACATTCCTTCTGAAAGCATCGTGTGGATGAGCCATACAGATTACGTAAGCAGGCTTCCTGAGGGCTATACCCTTACAGGCACTACGGACAAATGTCCCTGTGCTTCCATGGAAAATGCCTCAAAGAAGATCTACGCCGTGCAGTTCCATCCGGAGGTAACCCATTCAGAGTACGGCAATCAGCTCCTCTACAACTTCCTTTACAAGGTATGCGGCTGCGCCGGCGACTGGGTAATGGAAAGCTTTATTGAAGATACTGTTCAGCAGCTGAGGGAAACCATCGGCGACAAGGGTGTTATCCTGGGCCTTTCCGGAGGCGTTGACTCCTCTGTTGCTGCTGCTCTCCTCTCAAAAGCAATAGGAAAACAGCTTACCTGCGTATTTGTTGACCAGGGGCTTATGAGAAAAGACGAAGGAGACTTCGTTGAAAATACATTTACAAACCTCTTTGACATGAACTTTGTCCGGGTCAACTGCCAGGAGGCATTCCTTGCCAAGCTGAAGGGAGCTGTAGATCCTGAAGATAAGAGACATATCATCGGAACTGAATTCTACAAGGTATTCTGGGATGAAGTCCGTGACAGATACGACGGCGGCTTTTTCGCCCAGGGAACCATATACCCAGACCGCATCGAAAGCGGCAAGGGAGATGCAGCCAAGATCAAGACTCATCACAATCAGGTGAAGATGCCGGAGGATATCACTTTTGACGGAATCATCGAACCTCTTCAGGACCTTTTCAAGGACGAAGTAAGAAAAGTCGGTGAAAAGCTGGGTCTTCCTCACGATCTTGTATGGCGTCAGCCATTCCCCGGTCCCGGTCTGGGGGTTCGGGTTATCGGAGAAGTAACTGCCGAGAAAGTTAAGATTCTTCAGGAGGCCGACTGGGTATTAAGAGATGAGATCGCGAAAGCCGGCTATAGTGAGAACCTGGCTCAGTTCTTCGCAGTTCTGCCGGGAGTAAAGACTGTAGGTGTTATGGGTGACCACAGAACCTATGATGAACTGATTGCCATCCGTGCAGTCACCACCGATGACTTCATGACCGCTGACTGGGCCAAAATCCCTTATGATCTGCTGGAACGCATTTCCAACAGGATCATCAATGAAGTAGCTCACGTTAACCGGGTAGTGTATGACATTACACAGAAACCTCCGGGAACTGTTGAGTGGGAATAACAGTTAAAGGACAGAAAATGAACAAAAGAAATTGTACAATTGATTTTTTAAAATTTATATTTACCTTAATCATTGTTTTATTTCATAGTAATGTCTTTCTTGAACCCATAGGACTGTCTGTTCTGCCCTCCGGCAGACTGGCGGTTGAATTTTTCTTCCTTGTATCAGGATATTTAATGGCATCTTCATTTTATAAAAACAAGGATAAAACCATAAGTACGACAAGGGATACATTCTATTTTATCAAGGGCAAGATCTGCAGGCTGATGCCGGATTACATCATAGCCTGGATTATTTCTTTTGTTATTCTTCACATTCTGACCGGCAATACAGGTTTAAGAAAACTGGCACTTGACGTTTTCAATTCAATTCCTGAACTGACACTTATATCATATTCAGGAATTGCTGTTCGTTTTTACCTCAATCCCGCCTGGTATATTTCCGCAATGCTTCTGGCTATGTGTATCCTGTATCCCCTTATGAGAAGATACAGATCGACATTTTTTGTCATCATAGCACCTCTGGCTTTTCTTTTTATCGAGGGATACATCCTGAAAAACTACGGAAACCTGACCGGTCCGGACAAATGGACAGGATGGTGCTTACTTGGCACCATAAGGGCAATTGCAGAGCTCTGCGGAGGCTGCGTATGCTTCAGATTATCCTTATATCTGAAAACCGTTAATTTTACAAAACTTTCAAAAACACTTTTTACCATCGCCGAGTGGCTGCTTTACATTTTTTCAGTCGTCTGGATGTTCAGCTATCCTGGGGGAAAGCAGGATTTTCTGATCGTAATTGTATTTGCCGCTGCTGTTACAATAACTTTTTCAGATATCAGTTATGACTATGTCATATTCAGAGGCAGATTTTTCACGTGGCTGGGGACCTTCAGTTTTCCATTATTCCTGGCACATCATCCTATGAGGTATTCTTTGATCTACCCTGAATCCTGGGGACCTGCAGAGCGCATGATCCTGTACCTGGTCATGACTGCTGCATCTGCTCTGTTTATAATGTATATTTCCAGATTAATAAGATATCTGTGGAAAAGAAATAAGGATAAAATCAGAGCAAAATTCGTTGCTTAAATATTATATTTTATTTTCCCGTAAATACTGCATAACATTTACGGGTATAATTCAGGAGAACCGATATGCAATTCAATATTACAGAATGGCTTGACAGAACAGCAGAAAAATTTCCCGACAAAACAGCCATATCAGATGAGTACGGTCAGATAACCTTTAAAGAATACAGAGACAAGAGTAAAGCCATTGCCGCAAAGATCATAGAAACAGGCTGCGGACCCCAGAAACCCGTAGTTGTTTATATGAAGAAAAGTGCGAAGGTACTGGTTTCATTTCTCGCTGCTGCATACAGCAGGAATTTTTATTCTCCGATAGATATTGATATGCCCCCTTCAAGGGTTGAAAGGATACTGGAAATCCTTCAGCCTTCAGTAGTTATCACAACAGCAGATCTTAAAGACAGATTCTCTGCCATCTGTGACACATGCTCATTTATCATATATGAAGACGTGGATCCGGAAACAACCGATATTACTGAGGTGAATAAAACAGCCGCCTCTGTCATTGACACAGACCTGCTCTACGTTCTGTTTACTTCAGGTTCCACCGGAGTTCCCAAAGGAGTCGGCATTCGTCACAGATCACTCATTGACTACATTGACTGGGTTACAAAAGAATTCGACATCACACCGGAGGATAATTTCGCAAGCCAGGCTCCTTTCTATTTTGACAATTCCATTCTGGACATATACTCCACTCTGAAAACCGGTGCCGCTCTTTATATTACACCGAAAGAGCTGTTCAGCAAACCTGTGGAGCTGCTGAATTATCTTGTTCAGAACAACATCAGCACCATATTCTGGGTACCTACGGAGCTGATAATGGTGGCCAGGATCAAAGCCCTCAGAAAAGTGGATCTTACCGGCACATTAAAAAGAGTCCTGTTCTGCGGCGAAGTTATGCCCAATAAAGAACTTAATTTCTGGAGACAGTATCTGCCGGATATAACATATTCCAATCTGTACGGCCCTACCGAGATTACCGATGCCTGCACATTCTATACGGTTGACAGGGAATTCAGGGATGAAGAGCCGCTGCCTATAGGAAAGCCTATGCCCAATACCGAAGTTCTGGTTCTGGATGATAATGATAAACTCATTACGCCTTCAGAAACGGGAGTTATCGGAGAACTCTGCGTCAAGGGAACCTGTCTGGCAGTAGGATATTATAAAAATCCGGAGAAAACCCGGGCAGCCTTTGTCCAGAACCCTCTTAACGATATGTACGAGGAAAAGATATACCGTACCGGCGACCTGGTATCATACAATGAATACGGGGAGCTGATGTATAACGGCAGAAAAGATTTTCAGATCAAGCACCTGGGTCACCGTATAGAGCTGGGTGAAATCGAAACCGCCGCAGCGTCATTTGATGATATCACCAGAAACTGCTGTATCTATGATGCAAAGCATTCAAGAATAGTCATCTTCATAACCGCCGAAAAGGAAATCCTGCGGGATGACTTCCGTAAGAGAATGGAAAAGCTGGTGCCTGCCTACATGGTTCCGGAGAAGATAATCACCCTTGATGAAATGCCTTTAAATCAGAACGGTAAAATTGACCGCAACAAACTGAAGGAAATGGTATGATCATGGAATGGACACAGTTGACAGATGATACTGCCCTCAAAGCCACAGCCAGAGAGCTGAAACAGAAGACGGGGATACGGCCCTTTACCAATTATATCTTCGGCATCGGTCTTGATGAATATGCAGACACATTCCTGGTAAATTATGATGATACATCCATTACCCTCCTTAAGAAGATTGATGATGTTGTAAAACTGTATTACTGGATCACGGATCCCTCATCGTATGCTTTTGAGATGCCGGACACCCTGAAGGACTGCTCTCTTGTCTGCGACATCATAGAAGAGGAAGGCCGGGAACGGCAGAATGACGTCATCGGAAGGCTGCTGGACCTTGGCTTCGAAAAATACAAAAAATATTACATGTGGACATGCAGTGAAGCACCGGGACAGCCGGAGCCTTCTGCACCGGCGGCACCATCGGGACAGCCGGAGTCATCAGAGCAGCCGGAGCCATCGAAGCAACCGGAGTCATATGGACAGCCGGAGCCATCGGAGCAACCGGAGTCACTGAAACAACCGGAGTCATCTGGACAGCCGAAGCAGCCTGCACCACCGGAACAGCCGGAGCCTTCTGCACCGGCAGCACAACCTGAACCTGCAGAGCAGCCCGGCACCGACCGGAATAATTTAAAGGCAACATACAGCAGCTTCCGTGAGGAAGCTCTGGCCATATATGACATATTCGACCCCCTGGGGGACAACCTGCCCCTTAAGTCCCGGTTTCGGGAAACCTGCAGCAGCATGATGACCCTGTGGGTGAATGATATTCCGGCAGCCTGCATTATTTATGAGGTGTCAGGCAAAACCGCAACAGAGACATTTATATATGCTCTGCCCGGAAATGAACATCAGGGCTTCGGCAAAGCAGCCCAGCAGCATTTTCTCTTTGACATGCTTCATGACGGGGAAGTAAAAAAAGTAACAGCCTGGATAGAAGAAAACAATACATCCAGCATAAGGCTGCACAGCAGCTGTTATAAACGTGAAACCCAGTACAAATCAGTACTGAAGTTCAGATGACAGATTAACCCGATTAATAAGATGACAGATCAACTCTATTAATAAGACGACAGATCAAATCTGTTAATACAAAGAAATACACTAACAGGAGATAAAACATATCATGGAAGAAAGAATACTTAAGATCCTCGAAGAAACCAATGACGAACTGCTTACATATACAGGTGACAACATGCTGGAAGACGGCATAGTCAACTCATTTACATTTATCGCAATGGTCAGTGACCTGGAAGATGAGTTCGGCATTGAAATAGATGAAGCCTTTACCGATGAGGAACACTTCGGGAACAAGGACAGAATCATTGCAACCATCAAAGCACTTATGGAATAGCATATAGGATACCATGAACGTATTACTGGCATTTCTGAATGGGCTTCAATATAACACTCCGCAGTTCATCTTTTTTCTTATAGTGTTCTGCGCAGTGTTTTTTGCGGTTCCCAAAAACTGGATGAAGGTTACCGTTATCATCCTGGGAAACCTGGTCTTTTACAGATACGTGGGAGGCATAAACCAGCTGGCCCTGGTAATCGGCATATCCCTGATCGTTTATATTTTTTCCCTGCTGCTGCAGCGCATATACAATCAGGCGGAAAAGGAAAAGCCTGCAGACCTTGGGCTCAAACAGGAACTGGAATTCTGGAACAACTATAAGAAAAAAACCAGGATTCTCCTGATCATCGGAATAATTCTTGTAATTTCACTTCTCATATATACGAAAGTCGGAAGGCTTATGTCCTTTGAACAGGTAGCCTTCTTCAGTCAGTGGTCCTTCGGGAAGGTTCTGGTTCCCCTGGGATTGTCATATTTTACATTCTCATCCATCGGATATCTCATCGATATATATAAGAGAAAAACTACAGCCGAAAAAAACTATGCCCTGCTGTTTGCCTGTGTCACATTTTTCCCGATCATAGTACAGGGACCTATCAGCAGATACGACCGGCTGATGGAACAGTTCAGGAACATCCCCCGATTTGACTACATAAGGTTCTGCTCGGGCATGCAGCGTATGCTCTGGGGACTTTTCAAGAAAATGGTTCTGGCAGACAGCATCATGCCCGGCACCGGTATCGTATTTACTGATGTATTCAGCTATTCCGGCATTGAGATCCTGTTATCCCTTATAATGTTCGTTACTGCATTTTATGCGGATTTTTCCGGCTGTATGGATATTGTCATAGGTGTGGCTGAAGCCATGGGTATACAGCTGTCTGAAAACTTCAGGCAGCCATTATTATCCCCAAATATCACGGAATTCTGGAGAAGATGGCACATCACCCTGCTCACCTGGTTCAGGGATTACATTTATATGCCCATGGCCAAATCTTCCGCCATCAAGAAGCTGACAAAAAAATCAAAAAATGCACTTGGAAAACATATTGGTACAACCCTTGTAATGGCTATTCCCGTGCTGGTTGTGTGGCTGATAACAGCACTGTGGCACGGTACCGGTGCAGACTATCTGGTATGGGGTGTTTACTGGGCAGTGCTGACCATATTGTCAATGCTGCTGCAGCCGGTATTTGATAAGATTTCCACCAGACTGCATATAAGGACCGAATCCTTTGGCTGGAGAATTTTAAGTATATTAAGGACAGACTTCTGTTATATGGTTTCTGTCATGTTCATAGCTTCATCGGCCACATACGGCCTGAAGGGCTTCATATATCTGGCAAAGCAGGCCTTCATGGTGGTTCCTCAGGGACAGTTTTTAACCAGGATCGGCCTGAATTATATCCGGTTGATTCCCGTCTGCATAGCTGTCATACTGCTTGCCATTGTGGATATCATGAGCAGCAGGGGCATTAATATAAGACAGGTAATCGCCCGAAGGCCTCTCGTCCTCAGGTGGATCATCTGGTTCTCCCTGATATTCATACTGCTGGTATTCGGAATATACGGTCCCGAATACAGTGCAGCAGAGTTTGTGTACAGGGGGTTCTGACATGAATGAGAACAATACAGATAAAAAAGTTAATACAAAAAAACGCTTAAGGCACCTGGCTAATTTTGCAGGCTTTGTTATCATCCTGATCATAATGATCAATATTCTGACATGGATACTCAGGGGAAATGATATCAACACCAGACAGCTGATCAAGGGTTATAAGAATGTTCAGGGAGATATAGATGTTGCATTTGTCGGTGCCAGCAATGTTTCACAGTTCATTATGCCCCTTAAGGCATATAATGACTATGGTTTCACATCCTATGACATTGCTCCCACTGCGGCTTTATACGACATGCTGCGTTACGAAGTTGAATTTGTTAAAAGCACCAAGGCTCCCCATCTCTATGTCATATCTGTCAATTACGTATTTGAAGATATTTATGAGCAGGTGATAAGAAACTTTTCGGATTCCCTCAGCCTGTTCTCACCCATAAGGTTCAGAACTTTAAACTATGTTCTCGGCATCCGCGACATTGCCGGCCAGGAAATATTCCCATACTATTTTGACCTTGCAAAATACCACAGCAATCTTTATCTGCTCAAATCACCTGAACAATATGAACTGCTGAGTTGGGATTATGTCCATCCGTATATGGGTTATTTTGTGTATCTGGATTCAGAGTACGAACCCTTCATACGGCCTGAAAGAACTGACGAGGCAGGAACGCTGACTGATTTTCAGCGAAAAATCCTTGTGGACCTGTTGGATTACTGCAGGCAGGAGGATCTGAATGTCCTGTTCCTCAATGCTGTAAACATCAGTTCCCTTGAAGCTCAGAAATCCTTCAATGCAGCAGCTGAACTCATAAGAGAATATGGCTATGAAGTCCTGAATACAAATGATTATTATGATGAGATAGGTCTTGACTTTGGCACTGACTTCCGTGACAACAATCATCTGACCTGTGTCGGAGCCGAAAAATATACTGCGTTTATCTCAGCCTATCTGCATGAAAATTATGACCTTCCCGATCACAGAGGTGAGGCCGGCTACAGCAGCTGGGATGAGGCATATGT
>JABUTA010000058.1:0-1250 GCA_021443845.1 Parasporobacterium sp. | reverse complement strand
CTCGGTCATTTTCTTCGATAATTGAAATTTGCTTCTCCAAAACTACCGTGACAGGCATTATTTCTCACCTTTCTGAAGTTGGCCTAAAACCCAACTACCGCAGCTCGGTCATTTTCTTCAGAAAACAAAAATCAGTTCTTCAAGATACCCGTAGGAAGCATATTTTCTCGACTTCTCAGAGATTGACAGAAAGCAAACTACCGCAGCAGTACTTTTTTCTCAAGTCAATCTTACAGTTATTAACGTATTTAGAAGTAACGGGGAAAGTACTATGTCCTGTCAGGTATAGGCAATTTTCATCCTTTAACAACATCCTTAGCGGCCGGGAATCCATAGCCGCTCTCTGCGCTGCTGACAGCGCGATAGATGGCCTCCTGCATAACTTCGGCTGCGAGGGTGCCGATCAGATCCTCGTCTGCAGGGATATCCCCGGTGGACATGGCGTAGATAGTATCTCCATCCACAGATGTATATACCGGAGATATGGCTCTTGCATAACCGCCATGGGCCATGGAAGCTATCTTAGTCCTGCGATATTTGCTGAATTTACCGTTGGTCAGGATGGCACCTATGGTAGTATTGCCGGTAAATTTATTCTCCACTATCCTGCTGCACTCGGCAATCATCAGCTCCCTGATGGACTGAAAGCCGCTGCCATCCTCTGAGCGCATACCGGCAATGCAGTTTCCATCCCGGTCATAAATATTCCCCAGCGCATTCAGACAGACAATGGCTCCCACTTTGATATCACCCACCTGCACGGCATAACTGCCCATACCGGTCTTGGTGCACCATTCCATGCCCTTCATCTTGCCTACGGTGGCCCCGACACCTGCGCCATAGCAGCCATCCTGATAATTATCTGCATAGGCACCTTCGCAGGCTTTCATGGCAAGGTCGCTATCCGGGCGCACTGAAAAGCTGCCGCAAGCCAGATCAAAAATATCAGACTGGACAACCAGAGGCACCACACCGGCTCCCACAGGATAACCGATTCCTTTTTTTTCAAGATAGTTCATTACTCCTGTGGCTGCCTGAAGACCGTAAGCACTGCCTCCAGCCAGCACGATCCCATGGAACTTCTCCATGGAGGAGTTTGCCGACAAAAGCTGCAGATCTCTGGATGCCGGACCGCCGCCCCGCACATCCACACCTATAGGAGCCCCAGCCTCACTGATGATGACAGTACAGCCGGTACCGTTTTCCACATCCTCTGCATTCCCGATGCGAACGCCTTCAATGTCCTTTAT
>JABUTA010000057.1 GCA_021443845.1 Parasporobacterium sp. | reverse complement strand
TGTAAAAAAGAATTATTTTACATCATACTGATACCAGCCGAGGAATGTGCCGACACCGTCCTGTAATACGGAAATAGGAGTCGGAGCAACTATCATACGGTTGAAGTCAAGATTGAATGATTCCTGACCGCCTAAGTGAGCTGCATCTGAATATAATGAAGGAAGAGTCTCAGCGTTCTTCCAGAATTCGAGGAATGCTTCTTTATCTGTGGTTCCTGTCTGCTCAACGATATACTTATATGTTACCATGCAGTTTACAAAGTTTCCTGAGAAGTTATATGCTGTTTCAGCACCGAATTTTTCCATGAGAGCATCGAAGATGGTGTTCATGAGTTCGGTGTTCTTTTCTTTGTCAAATCCGGGACCAACAGTGATGATATTGTTGCATTTTGATTCATCACCGATGATTGCTGCTACTGTATCTGCAGATTTACCGCAGGATGCAAGACATACGATTTCAGGAGCAATATCTGCTAAAGCTGAATGAAGATTACAGATATTAAGGATAACACCCTGGCCGATATAAGCATCAGGAGCTGCTGCTGCAACCTTCTGTGCGATTGCTGTCATATCAGGGGAGCTTGAATCATAAGCTTCATACTGTTCAAGAACTTCAAATCCTAATTCTTCGCCGACTTTCTTGATATATTCGTATCTTACTGCCTGAGCACCGTCATCGTTTGCTACGAACATTACAGTCTTAACATCCGGATAAAGTTCCTTGCACTGTGAGAAGAGTGCAACTACGTCATTGGCAGCACCGTTAGCGCAGCTTACCATGCAGTCATTTACATTGCCGTCTGCATCTGTCCAGAAGCCCGGTGCAAAATCAGGATATCCTGAAAGAGTAAGGATGCCTGCATCTTTTAAGATCTGGTTTCCGTCAACCATCCAGAAATCGTTTGTTTCAAAAACTACGTCAACACCTTTGTCAACAAGGTCCATACATGCTGTAGGCATTCCTGCGAAATCAGACTGTCCGTCGCCTAAAACCAGTTCAATCTTGTATGTGTCTTCGCCGATCTGAAGGCCGCCTGCTTCATTGAGCATATCAACGTAGATAACAAGTTCCTCCCAGTTGTTTGCATCAAATGATGAGAACCATCCTGTAGCGTTGCATGCAACACCGATCTTTAATGTTTTTTCTTCAGCAGAAGCTGTCATGGCAATACCGAGTACCAGAATCCCTGCTAAAAGAACTGCTAAAAATTTTTTCATGTTTTAACCTCCTGTAAAATGAATCTGCAAACTACAAATCTTAGTAAGTGTATCAGTTTTATTGTGCATAATCAATACAACTTTAATGCACAATATCAATTACTTAATACATTTTACTAATTATTATAAACTTAGTGAACCGATAATCTCTTTTGCTTCCTTCATTGCATCATTTATCACATCTGCTGCTTTTTTGACCTTATTGAGTCTTGATGCACACTGTCCTACCATAACAGCGCCGTTCACCATATCTCCATCTGCCATGGCAAGCCTTAATGAACTTGATGCCATTTCCCGGATAAGATCCGCCGCCACAGCTTTCGGATTCTCATCCTCTATCCTGCAGAGCTTTTCGCTGAGGGGATTAACCACCTGCCTGCAGGGTTCTCCGGTGCATGAGCCTGTAACAACTGTGTCCATGTCTCCGGATTTTATGATGGCTTCCTTGACATTAGGATGCACGTCACACTCCTCTGTCATAAGGAATGCCGACCCCATCTCAAAGCCTTCAGCCCCCAGTGCCATAGCTGCCACTATTCCCCTGCCGTCTATTATTCCGCCGCCTGCTATAACCGGACAGCTTAAGGTCTCAACCGCAAGAGGTACAAGAGTCATGGTTGTTTCATAGGTTACGTGTCCTCCGGCTTCCCAGCCTTTGATGATAACCGCATCTGCTCCTGCATTGTCGGCAATGACCGCATCATTCAGAATGCTGGCTTTTACTACCACTTTCATTCCGTTTTCATGCCAGATATCAATGTATTTCTTTGTCAGAGCAGGGTCAAGTCCGATAATGGTATCCGCATATATTACAGGTGCCTTCTCGGCAATCGCCACTTCGGTGACTCTGCTTAATATTTCTTCCTTTTCGATAAATACATTGATGGCAAAGGGCTTATCAGTAAGTTTTTTTGTTTCCCTGATCTGCATTTCCACAAATTCCGGGGGAGCAAATCCGACCCCCAGAACTCCCAGACCTCCTGCCTCACTTACAGCTCCTACCAGCGGTGCTGTGGCGGCCCAGGCCATTGCGCCCTGAATAATGGGTTTTTCAATTCCAAATATTTCACATATTCTGTTCATTTTGTTCTCCTTTTTAACGGATCAGTCTTTCGAAACATGTATATACGTTAAATCTGTCACCCCGTGCAAAGCATATAAGCATAACACCGTTCTGTCCGGCAATCTCCACTGCCGCAGAGGTGGGGGCTGATACAGAAATAATGGTGCTGCATCCAAGCTGAATCACCGCAGACATGATCTCTTCCGGTACTCTTCCCGAGAATAAGATTATCTTATCCTCAAAGGATATTCCCTTCCGTAAGCATCTTCCCGCAAGACGGTACAGGGCATTATGCCTGCTGACATCTTCTGTAAAGGTGATTATGGATCTGCCGTCTGAAACAGCCGCACTGTGTGCTCCTCCTGTTTTTCTGAAAACATCAGACATATCACTGAAGACGGCCATAAGAGAAATTACTTCATCGGCCTTTATATATTGGGGAGAAGCAGATTTTTTCTCTTCCTGATGATTCTTTCTCTCTGAGCAGGTTACGTACAGTTTATCTCCTGCACATTCCAGCTTGCAGATGTCTTCATATGTCCGTATTATTCCGTTGATAAACAGGTATCCGGCTATAAGCTCATCCTGTTCCCAGGGGGAACATCTCAGTACACCACATGTCCGTCCATTTACATAAACACTTAGGATCAGCTCTTCTGCAACAATGTCCTGCCGGACAGACCCGTCACTTTCTTTCCACTTAAGTACAGATACAGTTTTCCCTTTTGCGGTTTCCATACTCCTCATTTCGATTCTCACAGTTTTTTAACCTTACATGATACACATACGTCAACGGTTGCCGTCAGCGGATCCATGGTCTTTATTTCAAAATCTATCAGGCTGTTGAAGTTCGTTCCTTTATTTCTGGCAACAGGCATACCTTTTGCCCAATGACCTGAAACTCCCATAATACCGATGCATGCGGGATGTATGCTCTCTCTTATCTGGACACGTCCTGTTGCTTTTCTTCCCCTGTCGGTTTCGATTTCCACAAGATCTCCGGCCTTTAATCCGTATTTTCTTGCTGCAGATGAATTCATGTTTACGAAATATGTAAAGGGATTCATCTTTGATACTTCGTCGATCCACGGAATCTCCTGATTATTGGAGTTAGAATGGAAGGACTCTGAGAATGAGAACGCATAGAAGGGATATTCAACCTTATCTGCTTTCTGCCACAGGTTCGGGAACCACTTGGGCATAGGATCGTATACATCCCAGTCAAATTCGAAATAGTCATCGATACCGGCCTTCCGGGCAATCGCCCTGGTGGTCTCTTTGCAGCGGATCATGAATTCCCAGTATAACTGAGTCTTAATATCCTTCTTATAGAATCTCCAGTATACTTCCTCTTTCTTTTTCGGGAAGGATACGAACCCATGCTCTGTAAACCATTTCCAGTCATGCTCAGGACCAAAATGCACAATGCAGGCTCTGTTGCACAGATCTGTCCAGTCGATTCTCTCATCAGGAGAGAATGCCAGATCGCCTGTAAGTCCCAGCTCATGATTCCAGTAGCCATTGATTCTGTCCCTGAGTCCCATTCTGTCGGCGATATCCAGAAGGAGGATTGCCATATCTTTTCTTTCATACATGGGTTCTACAACCTTGTGACTTGTATGGAAGCACCAGGGGTTCTCCATTCCGATAGGCACATTATGATACGGATGCTGGATGCCCATCCAGTCGTCTCTTTCAAGATAGCTTGCATCAGGCAGCAGAAGGTCCGCAAAGCCCTCATTGAACTCATTGGAATAGATGTCACAGTCCACTATGAAATCTACGCTGTTCTTATAGAATTCTTCTCTTATCTTAGGATCCGGGCCGTTAATTATCGCATTGGAAGCATAGTTGATAAGGAATTTGAAATGTGTCCTGAGTCCGAATTTTTCAAGCACATAATCTCTGTCCGGTGCATTTACCCACAGCATTTCCATGGCTGTAGGGAACATTTCCTCAAGGTCATGTCTCGGGAATTCCGGATCTCTCACCGGCCAGAAGCCGCCCTGAGGGAATAACCACTTTCCGGCAGTCTGGGTAAATCCGTCTTCTCCGGCCTTGCATGCAAGATATGGTTTATGAGTATCTGCATATCCGTGGCACTCAACCGCAACGGTCAGCAGACCTCCCGGGACTCCTGCAGCACCCATAATATGGCACATCATGTCTTCGGTCCATACCGCAGCAAGTCCGTTATTGTGGGTTCCTGAGGAACGTATGTTAAGGGTGGCAACCGGACGGTACGGAAGTTCATCCCCTTCAATGTTTATAGTCTGTCCTATGCATGCATTTTCGGCAAATTCACGGGCAATCCTTCTGACAGTATCTGCGGGAACTTCACTTATGCTTTCACAGTACTCGGGTGTATATTCTGCAAGCCTTTCCCTCATAAGTACCCATGAAGGAACACAGCTGATGCCGTCAACTTCATATTCACCTTCCATTGCTCCCCGGATAATGGATCCGTCATCATATTCCTTTGGACAGGAAGCTGCTTCATCCCATATATAAGGCTTTCCGCTGACTGCATTTCTGACATACTGGCCGGTGCTTTTATTGATAAGGTAGGTTGCATTCGTCCTTGTCCTGCAGTATTCAACGTCATACATGCCCAGGTCGTTGACAATCACATTCATTATCGACATACAGATACAGGAATCTGTTCCCGGAAGGCAGGGAATCCATTCGTCAGCATTTGCCGCAGCAGCATTGCACATGGGATCGAATACGACCATCTTCATGCCTCTTGCCCTGGCATCTGCCAGCATGCGGTTGTGCCACTGCTGGAAACCGCCGTTGCCGGAATTGGTTCCGAATACCAGCAGATAATTGCAGTGCTCATAATCCGGATGAACTACAAATGCTCCGTGCTGCAGGCTGTTTACAAAATGTCCTGCATTGCCGCAGTGGCTGCCGGCTGCATTGATATGTATCGGGGACCCCTTTTCATTCGACATGATTGCCAGGAAAGGAACAAAGTAATTCGGAATGATCTGATTGCCGGCAACAATGCCGTGCTGGCAGATGATGGAGTTGGGAGTATCATCATAAGCATCCTTTAATTTTCCTATCATAAGATCCATGGCTTCGTCCCAGGATATTCTTTCCCATTTCGGATCTACGCCTATTCCCTTTTCAGGGTTGGTTCTCTTCAGAGGGTAATTTAAACGATTGGGATCATATAAGACCTGAAGCCCTGCCAGACCTCTGGGGCATACACCGCCTCCGGAGCCTATGCTGGAATCCGGTACGCCTTCTATTTTTACTGCCACACCGTCGATCACATGAACCCGGAGTCCGCACTCACTCTGACATCTGTGGCATTGTGTATATATCCATTTATCTTCTTTAACAGCCTGATTACTCATATGTATTACCTCCCGCTCCTTATGACATCCGCAACCTCAGAAAGTCCCGATCCGTTGCTGATCATCAGTGCCGGTGCTGCAATATAATCTGCAGCATCAGGACCCATTATCGATATTCCCAGAGCCTTATTGCTCCCGGCATCAGCCACGATTTTTGCAATGCCGGAAATATTACCCACATAATTGCCGTTGAAGGATACAACCGGAACCTTTTTGGCAACAACATTCAGTCCCATTGCTTTGGCCTGCTTTTCTGTGGGCCCCACAAATGACCCCTCAATGGCTGAGAATATGCATCTCGGTGTCATCATATAATCAATCGGGTCACAGGGTTTTCCCAGCATTGCCGCAACTGCGTTCTTGCCCTGTTTAGAGCTTACATAGGCCAGTGCCATCTTTCCGGTTACATCACCTGCAGCATAGATTCCCTCAATATTTGTTCTCATATTGTTATCGATCTGTATGCTTCCCCGCTGAATGTCCATACCCAGCTCTTCAAGGCCCATGCCTTCCGTTACGGGAATGATTCCCGCTGCAACAAGTACTCTGTCGGTTATTATTTCATGCTGTCCTGCGGCATCTGTATATTTCACGCTTACCTTCTCACCTGCTTTTTTAACTTCAGTAACCGTTACTTCTGTTTTTATAATGATTCCCTGTTCTTCATAGGCATTAACTGCTTCACTGCTTATTTCGCTGTCATCAAATCCCATGATATTCGGAAGCATTTCAAGAACCGTAACACTGGATCCGAACCTGCTCCATACAGTTGCCAGTTCTATACCTGTTGCACCTGTACCTACAACAACTGCATTCCCGGGAACCGAATCCATCTCCAGTGCTTCTTTTGAAGTGATGATATGAGTATCGTCATATTCGGCTATCGGAAGCTTTCTTGCTGCTGATCCGGTGGCGATCAGTATGTTTGTTCCTTCGATCACTTCGCCGCTGTCAACCGTGACTTTTCCTGTTTCAACTTTAACCGCTTTTCCGGATATTATTCTTCCTCCGAGAGATTCCAGAAGTTTTATTACACTTCTGCTCCTCTCGTCTGCTATCCTTTCCGCCTGCTTTACAGCGTCCTTATAGGATATGTCCTGTCCTTCCTTTTTCAACGCTGCGAATCTGAGGAGAGCTTTAGTGGGGATGCATCCGAAATTGACGCATACTCCGCCGATCCGCTCTTTTTCGATTACCGCAACCTTCATGCCTGCTTCAAGAGCACTTACGGTGGCCGCATAACCGGCAGGTCCGCCGCCGATAATTATCAGATCATATTTTGCCATCTCATGTTCCTCCTAATCCAAATAGTACACTCTTGGTTCCGTACCATATTCTGCATTAAGAACATGATAATTTCTTTCCCGAAGCAGTTTTGATACATTGCTTTCCGGATCATCCAGATCGCCGAAATATCTTGCCCTGCACATACATGTAAGTACGCATGCAGGTGTTGCTTCCCTGTCAATACCCGGTTTAAGTCCCTTTGCAAGACCTTCATCTATGAGTTCTTTGCAGAAAACACATTTTACTATCGTACCGTCAGGATAGGATTTCATTTCCTTTCCCAGTACTTCATAAGGGGTTAATCCCTGTCCCGGATAGTACTCCTTCTGCTCTCCGTAATTGCACATGCGTTCATGATACGGACAGAGCAGAATGCACTGCTGGCATCCTGTACATTTATTGACATCAACATCGACTATGCCGTCTTCCCGCCGGAAAGTTGCACCGGTGGGACAGTTTGTAACACATACAGGGTTAGAACACTGGTTGCATTGTGTCGGATAAATAAACTTTTTCGCATTGGGATATACTCCCGTTTCACCAACTGCCATTTTGGTCCTGAAGACCTTCGGCGGTACATAATTAGCCTGTTTGCATGCTATTGTACATGCACCGCAGCCGTTGCATCTTTTGAGGTCTATAACCATACCCCATCTCATAGCTGTATCCTCCTGTTATCAGAATAAATTAACGTCCCAGTATCTGATACGTTCGTCATTAAGGGTCATGTAGCCTGAATCCAGCATTGCCTGGTTGGGAAGTGCATAGCTTCCTTTTCTGCTGATCCAGTTTTCTCCTGCATTCTTAAGCTCTACTATCATTTCAGTATACTTAAGAGCACATCCAAGTACATCCACGATAGGAACTCCGTCCACCTCTGTGAATCCGTCAGGATATTCAGCTTCGCAGCCTGCTGCCATACGTAATGAAGGTGACATGAGACCGCATGCGGGAATAAGTACCTCCGCTCCCATTTTAATGAGCTTCCTTCCGCACTCTGTAAAGGCTTTTATTGCGCCGGCGGCATTTTCCATTGCCTTTACCTGCTCAGGTCCTGTTTCTGTTGTGGATACGATTCCCGCAAAGTATTTATCAAGTCCATACCCGGCAACCTGCTCCCGGCCTTCGTCAAGAACCGCCTCACTTACATGCACCACTCCGAAACGTTTTCCCATCATGGTAGCCATCTTCATGCTTGCCTCTCCGATACCTATAACCGGAATATCTATGAATGACCTTAGCTGCTGCAGATAGGGATCACCGAAGCATGTTACCATAACAGCGTCAAACCCCTCTTTGTCAGCATTTTTTGCTATCTGAAATACCAGCTGCTGATTCAGTGCGTTCATCGCCGGATTGAATAATCCGTCCATTCCCAGAACACCCCATTCTGATGTTCTGAGGACTATCTCAGTGTCCGGTTTTCTTACAAGATCGAAATTTCTTTTCCACAAAGGGGCCATGAGTTTTGTCGTAAATTCACCGCCCTGCTCTGAGACGCCTATATTAGCCAATAATATCTTCATAAAGATTTCCTCCTTATCCTTACACACAAAAAAGCACTTCACATAAATGATAACATCCAATGAAGTGCTTCGTAAAACGGGATTTTCTGCTTATTCAACCAATATTTATGATTATTTCATCTGCCCGGAAACTCTGCTTTAATGAGATTTATGAAATTTTTCAGTGCCTGATTACTGTTGTCATTTTTCCATCTTGCCACTATTCTTATATACTTTTCCCCTTCCAGTTCAATGAATCTGACATCATGAAGGCCTGTATCACAGCTTGTGGGAAGCAATGATATTCCTATTCCGCATTCAACCATAAGAAGAAGTGAATTCAGGCTTGGTGCATATGTAACCATATCTGCGTGGACTATGCCCTGCAGGTCCTCATGGAGCATGATATTCAATATCTCATTGCTGCATGAGGGTGCGAAGAACACCATTTTCTCCTCAGCCACCAGACTCCTGGGAATAATATCATATTTTGTAAATCTGTGTTCTGACGGAGTTACCACACACAGCAGCTGTTTTTCTATCGTATATTCTTCATTATCCTCTGAGGTCAGTTCTCCGTTTAATGTAAAGATCACATCTGCAGAGCCGTTATCAAGAAGATTTTCAAGGTTTCTCGGTGTACTTTCTTCAAACTCGATGGACACTTCGGGATACAGTTTTCTGTATTTTTTAACTATCCCGGGGAGGAATCCCATTTCATGTTCTCCCTGAAATCCTATTCTCAATCTCCCCAGATGACCTGAAAGAACTTTTGATATATATTGCTGTGACTGTTCTGCCGCCTTAATGATCCTGACTGCTTCCGGATAAAATATTTCTCCCATCTCAGTCAGCCTCACATTACGGTTGTTTCTTTCAAACAGCTTGAAGCCCAGCTGAATTTCCAATGAATTAATATTCTGGCTCATGGTAGTCTGTGCCATGTGGTTTATCTGAGCCGCTTTTGTAAAATTAAGGCAATTGGCAACATCCAGAAAATATTTAAGCTGTCGTGTTTCCATATATGTCTCCTGCAATCAACGATCAATCCTCCGGGTTATATACTACGAAAGCATAATACCATATCGACGTATCCCGATAAAGCATACAACAAAAAGGCTGCGTAAGTTTTTGCTCGGGTTGTATTGGGTAGAGTTCCCCCAGAAGTGATTCA
>JABUTA010000056.1:10038-12531 GCA_021443845.1 Parasporobacterium sp. | reverse complement strand
AAGAATTATTGGAAGACTATCGCTGCCTAGCCCAGTAAAGTTCCTCCACCTTATTCGGCGTTAAATAATTTATTGATGAATGTGGCCGCTTCGAGTTATACAATCCGGGGAAATATGCTGACCAATCCCTTTGAAAAGTTTGAAAGAAAGAGATTCTCTTATAATTTACGTTTATTGATCTGCTCCAGGACGCGTTTCAATTCCTCCTGCTGGTTCATACTGTATTCCTTAGCATTAGCAGGCTTTTTCTGCTCCTGCTTTTTTTGGGGCTCTTTCATGAATGCTATTATTATTATTCCAATGAAAGTGACTGCAAAAATCGCCGGCGGAATATAAAAAAATATAGTCCGTAACTCCCGGGGACCTGCTATTGCAATAATATATGAGGCTGTAAATGTCACAGCAAATACAACTAATAAAACAAATAATGCTTTTGCTCTTCTCATAATGTTATAACAGCATCCACAGCAATATTTATAGTCAGACTATCCTGATATTTCCTTTCCGTTACGTGCTGTTTCAAAATCCTTTACTTAATATATCAGTACCGGACAGCCTGGATTTGCTACAGTTCTGATCCGGAATATGTTTCTGGCGGCAGCATATTCATTTTCCTGGCCGGTGATAATATGATTCTCATTCCTTTACTCCGAGCATACCCTTCCACTCTTCTTCCTTGAAGCCGGTTGTCACAAAATCGTCGCCCACAATTATCGGACGTTTTACCAACATCCCGTTGGTGGACAGAAGAGTTATGATTTCTTCATCCGTCATGCCCGGAAGTTTTTCTTTAAGATTCATTTCTTTATACAGCGTACCGCTGGTGTTGACGAAGCGCTTGATGGGCAGACTGCTCATTTTATGCCACAAAGTCAGTTCTTCGGCTGTCGGGTTCTGCTCCTTTATGTCTCTGTAATCATACGGGATGTTCCTTGCATCCAGCCAGTTTTTTGCCTTCTTGCACGTTCCGCACCGCGGATATTCAATGTACAGCATTGTTATGTAATTCCTCCTGTATTCAGAAATATTCAGGATTATACCTGAAAATATCGCAATACGCGAGCCCTCCTGATACTTCTGCGATGAGCATATCTTCGCATATCATCCTGGGTACAGTGCCTTTGTCAGTCCATATGACTTCTTATAATTCCTATTCCTGAAGCCGGATATCGTCAGGGCAATTCCTGCACTGATTCGAGCATTGGGGGAACAGATAGAAGGAGCTCGCATAGTCTTGCCATCAGTGATTCTCCTGACGTCATCCTCTGCGTGTCTGTCTAAATTCTGTGTTTTCAAACGGGTGTGTTACTTTTTAATGATAATACTAATAAAGTGGAAACAATAATAACAGACAAAAAGAAGGGACAAAATTGTACTTGTGAAATTAGATTGCAAAGGAGAACAGCACACAAAAACAACTGTGAAAAATATATTATCTAAAGTATAATGTCATTGCTGATATGCTTATATATGCAAACCTATTTACTAAATGCTTTCATGAGGGGCAAACTTGAGGGGCAACGTCAGTTCATCGACAATTCTCTACACAGCAGAGATAGAACTCAGGCCGGTTATCGGTGGAGTGATCCGCCGCACCTGCAATCCTGAGACGGGAACTGGGTTTTGGCGACTTCACGACTGATCGAAAAACCAAAGAAATTAAAACAGGAGCAAAAATCAAATGAAATACAACAAAGATGGAAACAACTTGGTCATTTACCTGGAGGGCAGGATCACCTCGGAAAACGCACACGATCTGGAGCAAGAGTGTTTTGACACAATTGAAGAGATATTTCCGAATGGCAGATATGAGTGCGGCATTGAACTTGACTGCAATGGGTTGGAGATGGTTTCCAGCGCAGGGCTTAGGGTCATCCTTAAACTCAAGAAGAAGTATGGGGACGTAAAGGTCACAAACGTTTTGCCCGACGTTTACGAGATCTTTGAGATCACGGGATTTGCGGAAATGATGACCGTGGAAAGGGCATATCATCAGGTTAGCATTGACGGACTTCCGGTAATCGCAACGGGGGCAGTGGGTACCGTGTATGAATATGACGAAGACACCATAATCAAGGTTTTTCGGCAGGATACTCCCATAGAGATATTGAAACAGGAACAGGAGATGGCAAAGAAAGCATTTGTCGTCGGCGTGTCCACGGCAATCCAACAGGGTGTGGTCAAGGTTGGCGACTCATATGGGATCCTTTTCGAATATTTAAGGGATGACTCGGTTGGGGATCTGATCGGAAAAGATCCGGACAATTTGGAAATGTACGTAAGCAAATTCGTGGAAGCGCTTAAGAACATGAATGGCATAGATTGTTCGGGCATGAACTTACTGTCCGTTAAAGACACGTACGTCCGGGCCATAGACAACAGGGAAAAGGTTTTTGGCAGGGAGAAGGCGGACAAGCTCCGCCGGTGGCTGGAATTGTTTCCCGATGGCAACAGCTTCATTCACGGTGATTTCCACCCAAGAAACATGAAATT
>JABUTA010000056.1:0-9894 GCA_021443845.1 Parasporobacterium sp. | reverse complement strand
TATTGGAAAGCCGTGGTCGGCAATTATTTCCACGTGGAAGACGAGGCGAAGATCGCAGAGATCACCGAGTGCATGGACGCCATCGGAGCCTTTAGACAAGCGACCGTGCATGGAATCGTTTCGGTTCCGGAAGATTACATGCTGAAATGTGCAAAAAGAGTTGAGGAAGAAGTGTTTCCAAACATTGACAGATTCATGGAACTTACGGTCAAAGCGTGCAGGCTGATCGACGAAGCACGTGGAAAATAAATGAAATACGTTAATAATACATCCGGACGTGGTAAGTAATATTCTTGTTCAGGGCGGCGGCGGATAACTGCCCGGATAAAGGGAGGTATAAGCAATGGATAAATTTAACAGAGCAGTCAAATTTGCAGTAGATAAACATGCCAAAGCCTGCAGGAAAGGAAAAGATACGCCGTTCATTGTCCATCCTATGGAGGTTGCAGCCATAGCGTCTACGATGCTTACGAATGTAAATGAAAAGGAAGACATTCTGTGCGCTGCGGTGCTGCATGATACGACTGAAGACGCCGGAGTATCCCTTAAAAAAATAACAAAGAAATTCGGCGCCTATGTTGCCGAGCTTCTTGACGGAGATGCTGAAGATAAAATGAGGGACCGCCCGTCAGCCGAAACATGGAAGGAAAGAAAAGAGGCTTCCTTGGAAAAGGCTAAGGGGCTTGACAGAACTAAAAAGATCATAATCCTTGCAGATAAGCTTTCAAACATAAGGGATATCAGCAGGGACTATGCAGCAATCGGAGATAAAGTGTGGGACAGGTTCAATCAGAAAGACAGGAACGAGCAGGGCTGGTATTATTCATCTTATATAAAGATCTTATCGGACCTGAGCGATACTGCAGCGTATAAGGAATATTGCCACCTTGTGGGGGTAGTGTTCCCGGATCACATTGAAAATTTCTGAGATGTCCACTGATATGAGCTATCCAAAAGGCAGAACTTACACTGATTGTGATAATGATTAAGGTGAAGAAAGTTATTTAAATAATATTATGAAACGGTTTACATTTGCATTGACAATTGAAGAGAGAAGGAGGGTACAGAAACACCTGCTTAAGGAAAACTGTATTATCTGGAAATGGTGTGGATTTGTTATCGGTGCCCTTCAGATTGCAATGCTTATTCTTAATCTGTCTTCAGGTGCTGTGAGTGAAAAAAGCTTAGCTTACAGATTTTTTTACGTCGCTCTGCTGGTATTTACCATCATCGTAGGGCTGGTTTTGTACCTGCTTCAGAAAAATAAAGAAGGCATTCCCTGGTTTTACAGAGTCTCGTGGCTTTACATGCTGGGCATTTTGCTGTGGTCGGTTGGAATTACGTATACGGGTTTCGAAAAGAACGGAGATTTATCTACATTTGCATATACTGCAATAGCAACCTGCGCCATTGTCCTTATGGAGCCATGGGCGGCATTAATAAATATTCTTATAAGTTCGGGCCTTCTTCTGACCTTACTTATAACAACGCCGAAATGTGGAACAACTATAGGAGATATTATTCAGATAGTATCAATACTCCTTCTGGCCTTAATTGTTTCGCTGGTAGCATTTAACAGAAGACTTGTAAGAATAAGACTTGAATATGATCAGATGGAGCTGGTTGAGAAAGTCAGCTGTCTTAATCAAAAGCTCAGTAAGGATATCTCTCTGGATCCTCTGACCGGCATTTATAACCGCAGATATTTAACGGAGCATATTAATGATAATCTCGTATATGGGGAAAAACCATCAGGCGTACTGATGGTGGACATAGATTTCTTCAAGCAGATCAATGACACGTACGGACATCAGGCGGGAGACGACTGCCTGATCATGATAGGAGAGCAGATTCAGAAAATTATCGGAGCCGGTTCCGATTATGCTGTACGATATGGTGGTGAAGAATTCCTGCTTTTCTTTAAGAGTATAACAAGAGCCGATCTTATTGCAAAAGCTGACGCCCTCAGATTTGCAGTTAAAAATAATGCCATCTATGATAACGGTGAGGAATTTAAGGTCACATTAAGTGTAGGTATGGCTATGGCTGAAGAAGGGATGACATATACTAAACTTATCAGTGCGGCCGATGATAATCTTTATCATGCTAAAGAAAACGGTCGGGATATGATATGGCCCCGGGAGGAAAAAGAATAATCGGAGACATTTATGAGGGACTTCATTTGATGTTCGGCATTAATCCACAACATCTTGAATACCTCCTTGATTTATATCCTGTATTTGGTAGAATTTCTACGAAAGATAAACTGTCTTATGAAACCTGAGGGAGGGTTATTGTATGAAAAAGAGAGTGTTGAGCGTTCTTCTCGTGCTGATGATGTGCCTGTCACTTTTGCCGACAGGGACACTGGCAGAGGAATATGCCCCTGCGGTTGAAGAGACAATTGTGGAGGAAATGTTCACAGAGGAGACCTTCTCACAGGATGAGGCAACCTGCGAAGAGGAGATGTGCTTAGCAGCTGATGAAGCACCTGCGGAAGAAGCAGTTCCCGCAGATGATGAGGCTCTCGCAGAGGAAGCGGTTCCCGCAGCTGATGAGGCTCTCGCAGAGGAAGCAGTTCTCACATATGATGAAGCTCTCACAGATGAGACATACATCGCAGAGGATGAACCGTTCTCTGAGGGAACCATCCTGACAGACGAAGAACTTTCAGAAAATGATGCGGACTTAACAGCAGTTCCCGATCCTCCGGCAAACCCCCGTTGGAATGGCTTTACTGCAGAGTGGGATCCGGTACCGGGCGCATATAACTACTACATAACATTATATAAAAATGGGGAAGAATGCAGATTTATCAAAGGACTTGATGCCAACACCGCACCCGGTTATACATATAGTACGGCCTCCAGCTATGATATGACAGAGATGTTTTATCTCTTCGGAAAGGGAACATACACGTTCGAGGTTAAGGCATATTGTCACTCAAGTATAAAAACAGAGAACAGTATCCGGTCAGATGGACTGAGCTATTCCCAGCCTGATGTGGTTGCTGTGTGGTGGGATGGATTCAAAGCAAAATGGAATAAAGCGGATGATGCCATAGATTATCGTTTATCTTTATATAAAGACGGTCATTGTGAAAAACAATATATAGATGTCAATAATGTTCTGGAATATGATCTTCTTCCTCTTATGGAGGAATACGGATTCGGAGAATACACATTTGACATCAGACCCGTAAATCTCATTTCAGTATCTCCGTATAAAGAGGATTTTGGAGCTAAGAGCGACTGGTCAGATGTTTTGGAGTATACTTCGCATTATTACACTGTAACATTTGACGATCCATGGGGTTACACTCCATCCCAGGTTGTAAAGGAAGGGGACAAGGCAGTAAGGCCTTCCCACGATCCTCAACCGGACGGATATGAATTCCGTAACTGGTATGCGGACAGCTCATACGAAACTTTATTTGATTTTGATCAGCCGATAACGGAACCTACCACTGTTTATGCCAGAGTCTCAGAACTGAAAGGACCTAAAAATCCAAAATGGGATGGTTATACAGCACGGTGGAACGTTATTGATAATACAACAAAACACTTTTACACATTATATAAAAACGGGGAAAAGTGCAGCTATGGGTACATATGGAACAATTACGGCTATTATGACATGACCGAGCTTGTCAATAAGCATGGACCGGGCACATATACCTTTACGGTACACAGTTATCTGGACGGAGGTCTGGTCACTCAGGACAGTGAGCTTTCACCGGAATTAGAGGTGGGAATAACATACCTGGTCAAATTCGACGCAAATGGCGGAATCGGAACAGAAAAACGCTGGGTATTTACTGAACCCTCATACTATGTATTAACGTCTAATGATTTTATTGCACCGACCGGCATGAAATTCAAGTGCTGGGAAGTCAATGGCGTAGAACATGCTGTCGGAGACGTAATCTTTATTGATGTAAATACCGTAATCAAAGCAATCTGGGAAGATATCATATATAACATAACTGTGACCGTTGAAGACCCGGGCCAGGGAACAGCTTATGCTACTCCGGAATCAGGTAATAACGGAACTGTCATAACATTGACGGCAGAGCCAAACCCGGGATATAAGTTTAAGAGATGGCAGCGCATTGCGGGAATGCTGTCAGGAGGCTATGTTATTCCGAACCCGACAGATCCTGTGACATCATTTGAGATTTCCGGATATAATGTCAAGGTTCAGGCAATATTTGGGGTGGATCCGGATGACCCGGAGCATACTCACAGCGGAACCCTCGTACAGGGCACGCCTGCCGGATGTACGTCAGCCGGAGTAAAAGATTACTTCGATTGTACGTGCACCAAGTACTTCGAAGACGAAGCCTGCACCATAGAGATCACAGAAGATATCGCCACATGGAAAAAGATCCCTCCGTCAGACCATAGCGCAGCCCTTGTTCCCGGATCTGAAGCAAAATGTGATACCCCGGGACAGCCGGATTATTACAAGTGCAGCAGCTGCGGCAAATGTTATGAAGACATAGCCTGCAGCAAAGTGATACCGGATATTGATACCTGGAAAGTTACTCCTGCAGCCGGTCATAAGGACGACAGTAATGACGGCAGGTGCGATGACTGCGGTAAGGTCCTTGAATACCGTATCTTAGAAGGTGCAGGCCAGTCCTTTACAAAGGGAAGTGCAGAGGAAATAGTGATCAGGTGCAACGGTGAGATAGAGTATTTCACAGGCGTTCAGGTGGATGGGGCAGACCTTCCGGCAGATAACTATACTGCAGTTTCAGGAAGTACCATCCTTACACTTAAGAAGAGCTATACAGATACCCTGGGTGCAGGAACCCACAAGGTTAAATTCGTATATAATGACGGCGCGGTTGAAACTGACCTCACGGTAAAAGAAACAGAGCACGTGGATCCTGAAAAGCCTGACCCTGAGAAACCAGATCCCGAGAAGCCTGACCCTGAGAACCCGAATCCCGAGAACCCGGATCCTGCAAAACCGGCTCCATCAGGCCCATCGGCTCCATCAGGCGGAAATACACCTAAGACAGACGACAGCAATAACATGGGACTCTGGTTTGTGCTTGTGGCAGTATCAGCAGCATGCATGGCTACATGCGGTCTGACCATAAGAAGCAGGCGCAGACACTCGAAATAATGAATAAATTATTTGTCTTGATACTTTGAACAGTATGTGCTAATATGTCACAGATTGCCCGGGTGGACCGGGAAAATATAACACTCGAAGAGTTAAAAGTTTTTCGAAGGAATTTAAGAGGTGAAAAAATGAGAGCAGACGTACAGCCAAACTACTATGATTGCAAAGTAACATGCAACTGCGGCAATGTTTTTACAGTGGGATCTACCAAGAAGGAAATCCACGTAGAAATTTGCTCAAAGTGCCATTCTTTCTACACAGGCCAGCAGAAAGCTGCTAAGGCTCGTGGACGTATTGAAATGTTCAATAAGAAATATGGTGTTGCAAATCAGCAGTAGCAACTGAATCAGAAGCTGGACATTCTCCCCTTATCTGAGGGGCAGATTGTCCGGCTTTTTTATGTGCAAGGGTTTAAAGAATGCCCTTGCATTTCTTTTTAAAGGAGAATTTATGAAATCATGTAATATGGGCGGACAGGCCGTTATCGAAGGCGTAATGATGCGCTATAAAAGCAACGTTGCGGTATCTGTCAGAAAGCCTGACGGAGATATACAGGTAGGCTGCATGAAGTATGCCGCTGCCACATCCAAGCATCCGGCACTCAAATGGCCTATCGTAAGAGGTGTGGTTTCTTTTGTGGATTCAATGGTTCTGGGCATCAAGACTCTGATGTATTCCGCAAGCATTTTCGAAGAAGAAGCCCCTGAAAATAAAGATGATAAAAAGGAAGCAAAGGTAAATGCAGAAGCGATGAAGAGCAAATCCTCTTCAAAGGGCGAGTCTGCACTTATGGCGGGAACAGTAGTGTTCTCCCTGGGAATCTCAGTAGTATTATTCGTACTGCTTCCGTATTTTGTGTCATCCCTGATCACAAAGTTTACGGATTCCACAGTACTGCTGGCGGTTGTGGAGGGTATACTGAAGGTTGGCATATTTGTAGGATATCTGGCTGCCATTTCACTGATGCCGGACATAAAGAGAACCTTCATGTACCACGGAGCTGAGCACAAATGCATCAACTGCATCGAATCAGGCAAAGAACTGACAGTTGATAATGTAATGGTATCTTCCAAGGAACACAGAAGATGCGGCACCAGCTTCCTGTTTTTCGTTGTGCTCATCAGCATTATTTTCTGCATGTTCATCAGGGTTAAGACCTGGTGGCTGAGACTGGTCATAAGACTTCTCATCATTCCGCTGGTGGCAGGGGTTTCCTATGAATTCATTCAGTGGGCAGGCAATTCGGATTCCAAACTGGCCACCATATTCAGCAGACCCGGTATGTGGATGCAGGGACTTACCACCAAGGAGCCTTTAAGGGACATGGTGGAGGTAGCCATTGCTTCGGTAGAGCATGTATTTGACTGGAGAAAGTATCTGGAAGATATGAAGAATGCTTCCGGAGACGATGATAAAAAGTGCAGAAGCTCCAGGTACAGCTGCGGACCTGATCCTTATGAAGTGGAGCTGGAAGTAAACATCAAAGACTGAAACGAGACAGAACATGACACTTGAAGAATTATATAAAGAAGGAACGGAAAGCCTTAGAGAAGCAGGTATCGAGAATCCTTCCGTTGATGCGTTTTATTTACTTGAACATGCTGCAGGTCTTAACCGTACAAAGTACCTTATGTACAAGGACCAGCCGGTTCAGGAATGCCATATAAAACAGTATATGGGTCTGATAAATACCCGTAAGACAAGGATTCCATATCAGTATATGCTGAATTCCGCGGAATTTGCCGGACTTACGTTTGAAGTGAATCCTTCCGTGCTTATCCCCAGACTGGATACAGAGATACTTTTCGAAAAGACCCTGAAATCAATGGGACCGAAGGCCTATGTGCTGGATCTGTGCACAGGCTCCGGAGCATTGGGAATATCTCTCAAGCGTTATCGCCCGGACATCCACATGGTCATAAGCGACATTTCCTCTGAGGCACTGGAGGTTGCAGGCAGAAATATTGAGCATAACCGTCTGGAAATCGCACAGAATAACAATAAAGCCATGTCCCCGGAGGATCTGGTACTGGGTTATGACCTGTACATGGGTATCCGTGTTATAGAGAGCGATCTGTTCGAAGGCATGGCAGCTGAGGAGGCGGATGCTTCAGATTCGAAGGAACTGACAGGGAAATTCGACGTTATAGTGTCCAATCCTCCTTATGTCACAGAGGCAGAGTACCTGGAGCTTATGCCGGAGGTGAGAGACCACGAGCCTAAGCTGGCCCTTACAGCCGGGGAGGACGGACTGGATATATACAGGCGTATTGCAAAGGATGCACCGGAATTTCTGAAACCCGGGGGAAGGCTTCTTATGGAGATCGGCTGCAGTCAGGCTGCGGCAGTGTCTGAGCTGCTGGAAGCAAACGGCTTCACTGATATAGAAGTGATCAAAGACCTGGCAGAGCTGGACAGAGTGGTGGCCTGCAGACTGAAGTGACGGAAGGACAGTATTTTACTCCAGAACGGAATTTTATGTGGAAAGCTTCAGCTTACAGGCTGATATGCATTGACGTCATTGACGGATCAATTACGGAGAATAACAGATGTTCGACAAATTAGAATCAATAGAGAAAAGATATGAAGAGGTGCTGACTGAGCTGTCCGCCCCGGAAGTGTCAAATGATGCCTCCAGGTTCAGGAAGCTCATGAAGGAACAGAGCGATCTGGCACCTATAGTAGAAGCTTACAGAAAATATAAAAAAGCAAAACAGACCATCGAAGACAGTCTGGAACTCCTGGAAATCGAAAACGATGAAGAGATGAGGGAGATGGCCAAGGAGGAACTGGCAGAGGCTAAGAAGGATCTGGAAGAGATCGAAGAAACTCTGAAGATACTTCTCCTTCCCAGGGATGAAAACGACGACAAGAACGTGGTGGTGGAAATCCGTGCAGGCGCCGGGGGTGATGAAGCAGCATTATTTGCGGCAGAGCTTTACAGAATGTACTGCAGATATGCCGAAAATAACGGCTGGAAGACTGACCTGGTATCCTTCAATGAAATGGGCCTGGGAGGAATGAAGGAAGTTGTATTCATGGTGAATGGCCAGGGAGCCTATTCCAAGCTGAAATACGAAAGCGGCGTACACCGTGTACAGCGTGTTCCTGTTACGGAGTCCGGCGGACGTATCCATACCTCCACGGCAACAGTTGCGGTAATGCCTGAGGCAGAGGATGTGGACGTGGTCATCGATATGAATGACTGCAAGTTCGATGTTTTCCGTGCATCCGGCAACGGCGGACAGTGCGTAAATACCACCGACTCTGCAGTACGTCTTACACATATTCCGACAGGTATCGTTATTTCCTGCCAGGATGAAAAATCCCAGCTGAAGAATAAGGACAAGGCCCTGAAGGTACTTAAGTCCAGACTCTATGACCTGGAGCTCCAGAAGAAGCAGGCAGCGGAAGCAGCGGAAAGAAAGAGCCAGGTAGGTACCGGTGACCGTTCAGAGAAGATCAAGACATATAACTTCCCTGAAAACAGGGTGACTGACCACAGGATCAAGTTTACATCCTACAAGCTGGGTCAGATACTTGACGGTGATATTACAGAGCTTATCGAGAACTGTATTGCAGCAGACCAGGCAGCCAAGCTGTCTGCCCAGGCAGAAGCCTGACATTCAGGCAGTGACCGGCTGAAATTGAAACGATAATTCCTGCATCAGGATAAGCTCCCGGCGGACAATGTCGGAGAACGGAGATATATAAATGAGCAACATTAAAGATATAACCCTTGCACCGTCAGGTCATCAGAAGATTGAATGGGTTCAGAGAAACTGTCCCCTGTTGAGATCTTTGATGGAAGAATACAGCGTAACCCAGCCTCTTAAGGGCGTCCGCATTGCCCTGTCAGTTCATCTTGAGGCCAAGACAGCATTCCTGTGCAGGACTCTCAAGGCAGCAGGTGCGGAAATGTTTGTAACAGGTTCCAATCCCCTGTCAACCCAGGATGATGTGGCAGCAGCACTGGTGGAAGACGGAATGGAAGTATTTGCCTGGTATGACTGCACGGAAGAGGAGTATTTTGCCAATATACGTGAGGTACTGGAAAATGACTGCCAGATCATAGTTGATGACGGCGGAGACCTGGTGCACATGCTGCATACGGAAATGCAGGACAAGCTGAGATTTGTTATCGGCGGATGCGAGGAGACCACCACAGGCATCATCAGACTCAGATCCATGGATCAGAGAGGTGAACTGGCATTCCCTATGGTTATGGTAAATGAAGCTCAGTGCAAGCATTTTTTTGATAACCGATACGGCACCGGCCAGTCAGTATTTGACGGCATCAACAGGACCACCAACCTGATAGTGGCAGGAAAGGCTGTTGTAGTGGCCGGATACGGGTGGTGCGGCAAGGGTACTGCCATGAGAGCCAAGGGCCTTGGGGCAAGGGTCATCGAAAAGCACTACACCTTAAACAAGACTCTCACAGGCAACGATCACTATCACGCCATGGACCCAGAGGATGCAAGAGACATCATCGCTGCTGCGCAAAAGGTTGAAGAACTTATGGGAAATCCTGCTCTGACCTGTCTTGAAACAGAGTCAGCGGCAAGAGCCAACGCAAGACGATCCATCGTAAGTGCCTGTGCAATCCCCGCAGGAACGGTGATTACAGCGGAAATGCTTACTGCAAAGAGGCCTGGAACGGGAATATCGCCTGTTGAGACACCAAACCTGGTTGGCAAGGTGGCAGCAACCAACATAGGCGAAGATGAGATTATGAAGTGGGAATGGGTGGAATAA
>JABUTA010000055.1:13771-15226 GCA_021443845.1 Parasporobacterium sp. | reverse complement strand
TTTTAATAACAAACACATCAAAAACGTACCCAAAGTGGAATTTAGAAATATATTCAACCGGCATGCTATAATGGGCCCGGAGGGCGCCCTTATGAACAAAAACTGCTGCATCGCAATAGATCTTAAATCATTTTATGCATCCGTGGAATGCGTGGAACGGGGACTGGATCCATTTACCACCAACCTTGTGGTAGCTGACCCGACACGCTCCAGATCCACCATCTGCCTGGCAATAACCCCTGCCATGAAAAAGCTCGGCATAAAAAACAGGTGCCGCATCCATGAAATACCTCCCGCCGTCAGCTATATTACGGCAATGCCCCGCATGCAGCTATATATCGACTACTCCTCCGATATATATGAAGTATACCTGAAGCATGTCAGCCCGGAGGATATCCATGTATACTCTATTGACGAGTGCTTCATTGATGCATCGTCATATCTCAGGTTTTATCATGCGGATCCCCGGGAGTTTGCCTGTGTACTGATGCAGAACGTATATAAGGAAACCGGCATCTGTGCCACTGCCGGCATCGGCACCAATCTGTATCTTTCCAAGATTGCCATGGATATCATCGCCAAACATTCCGATGACCGCATCGGCTTCTTAAACGAGAAACTCTTCAGGACAAGGCTGTGGAATCACAGGCCCCTTACAGATTTCTGGCGGATAGGACACGGCACCGCCAAAAAGCTTGAAAGCATAGGAATATTCACCATGGGGGACCTGGCCAGATTCAGCCTGCACAATGAGTCCCGTCTTTACAAGATGTTCGGGATTGATGCGGAGCTGCTTATAGACCATGCCTGGGGCACAGAACCCTGCACCATCCATGATATAAAAGCTTATGTCCCTGAAAACAGAAGCCTGTCCTCCGGACAGGTTCTGATGAGAAATTACAGTTTCGAAGAAGCCAGGATCATAGTGAATGAAATGACAGACCTGCTGGTGCTGGATCTGGTGGACAAAAGTCTTATAACCGATTCAGTATCTCTTTACATAGGCTATGACCATCATTTCGGGCATCCCGGAAGCAGCGGTTCTGTAAATCTGGGCTGCCCCACAAACAGCTCCATGCGTATAATCTCTGCCGTAATGGGCCTGTATGACCGGATAACTGACCGGTTCCTCGGAATCCGCCGCATCAATATCTCCTGCGGCCGGGTCATCCGTGAGGAATATACCCAGCTGGACCTGTTCACCAGCCCCGAAGATATTATTAAGGAAAAGAATATCCAGCACTGCATGCTGGATATCCGCAGGAAATTCGGTATGAATTCGGTAATGAGAGGCATTAATCTGTACGACTGCTCCAATTTTGCCGAGCGCAATAACCAGATCGGCGGACACAGAGCCTGATGAAAGCTTGCATGCAATTTTCCGAAACCGGTCTCATGATGTATTTTCCCATGATTGTAAATTTACTGTGAAGTCTCACACGACTAAAGTCGCGT
>JABUTA010000055.1:12169-13406 GCA_021443845.1 Parasporobacterium sp. | reverse complement strand
CCCCATGCACAGATATGTGATACGTGCATCCTGAGCCTGTGGGCTTTATTTTCCACCATGGACTGAACGTACCTTGCTTTCCACATGTGCAGCTTCCACTTTTTGGAGCCGCGTTTCTTCCCTGCAAGGTCCAGATGCTCGAAAACTATTGTATCGGCATTGTACCTTACGGCTACGTCCATGATGAAGCTGGCGGTCTTTACGGCTATGTCATCGTTGATGCCTTCAGCTTTAGCCCATAATCTCGGAGTCTTATGGTTACCGTGCTTCTGGGCTTTCCTGATACGGTTGATGCAATGGTTCAGACGGTCTTTTTCGCTTGGCAGGTTTAAGAAATGCCTGCCGTAGACAGTGCCTTCTGAGTCCATCACACAGCACGTACATGCCGAATTCAGGCCGAGGTCAACGCCGACTACAAGGTCATCTGTGTCTGTGAGGGTTGTATTTTCCTCGAACGGGAAATCCAGGAACCACTCCCTGCCCCGTTTCTGGAGCGTAGGAGCACACATCTTGCGGGAACCGCATCTGCGGTATATATAATCCATATCGGACTTACGGAGGTTTATTGCAAGCCAGTCCCATGTATTGTTACGGAATATCTTTATCTTTGCGATGTATCTGCCGGTCTGTTCATACATTCCTATGCGGTACAGTGACGGATATGCATATCCGCAGGCAGTCAGGGCCGGTTTCTTACCGACAGGGCTGCCCTCCCAGTTCTCAAGATTGGACTTATATGAGGATACCTTCCCGATGGCTTCATAGATGGCTGCACGCCTTATATAGGATGGCATCTTGTAGAACTTATCATCGAAGCCGTACTCAGGTGAAGGATGCTCTTTGGTCTTATGGCACAGGGATTCCACATACATCATCTGAGCATTGCTGCCTTTGACAGAACATATGCCGGCCCATTCAGCCAGGCATACGTCCATAAGGAACTCCACGGCATCCCTGTATATGGACACCGTCTCGGAGAATATACCGTTATAATGCTTTATCTTTACTGAGTATGTGGAAAATATTTTCAACGCTAGCGTTCCTTCTGGCTCTTAATATAGGCTTCAAACTGCTCATCAGTGTGTTTATTGGCATATATTATTATATCATAAGTACACGGTAACTTCAAAAGAGGCGGCTAACTCATGACTGAAGTCACGAGCGTGCGCCGCCAAAATCGTCAATGGCTTTGGTAAAAATACGTCCGAGACTAATTTCAGAACCTTCGGAATTTAGT
>JABUTA010000055.1:1966-11961 GCA_021443845.1 Parasporobacterium sp. | reverse complement strand
ACAAAGGGGCACTCTCTTTTTTGTTATTCTTCATTTCCCGAGGAAAACTTTACGCTATCGCTAACTCATGACTAAAGTCACGAGTGTGCGCCGCCTAATCATCAAATGTGCGGGATTTTACAGGTAATAATTGCAGAAAACCCTATAAAATACTATTGAGTGGGAGAATCATATTCATTAGGTTTTTCTCACGACAGATAAAAGTATCAGGAAGGGAGATCATTTATGAAAAACAGAGGTTGTGGAAGCTATTGAAGAAGCAGACGTTGTAGTGGCAGACTGCACACAGCTTAACGATGCTGCAGAGATGGCAATAGAAGATGCCATTGATTTCGGCAAAAAGCTTGTAGTTGTATGCAACAATACCGATCCTACTTCTCAGATCATGGAAGACGCCGATGCTGTTATATTCATGACATTCTCACGTACACCTGACCATGGTACAGGCGCAGGCGGATTCATCACAACAACAGAACCTGATGTTTATGCTGACATCTTATTCGGAACACGTGAACCTGAAGGAACCATCTTAAAGGAACTTGCCCGTGATTCAGCAATGGATGAACGCCAGTGGAAAGACCTTGCAGGTGACCAGGGTGCAAACAGCTACGTAAGACTTATACTTGAAGCTCTGATGGAGACAAGCGAGACTATGTCCACACCTAACAATTATGGTGATCCGCTGCTTCAGTATCAGTATGGAATGCGTTACGGACAGAACCCTGAATTTGCATATCAGGCTCTCATAGTTCCCCAGTCAATTGAAACTTACGAAGAAGAAGGCTCTTCAGGAGTACAGACAGTTACCAAGGTTGTAAATGCTGCAGAGGCAGGTGCTCCGTTCTCTGTTTATGCTTTATTATGGAACAACGGAGCTGACGGTGTTACAACTGTTCAGGTAAAAGACGGTGACGCAGTAATTGCTGAAAAGCTGATGGCAGTTACCGGAAACAGCTGGAGAGTAATCGAGATGGAAATCACTCTTGATACCCCGGGTGAACATGTTATCACTTTAGGAGATCTTACAGACACAGTAACCGTTCGATAAATAATGAAGCTGTGGCCGGCCATTCGGTAAATATTACCGAATGGCCGGCCTTTTCTGTAAGATACCCTTGTTATCTCGTTTTTATTGTAAAATTCCAATTCCTGTGATCAATACTGCAGTCCTGCCCTTCTTTCAACAAAATCTGAAAACCTTGGCAACGTCAGGCGGATATATCCGTATTGGGATGTGTCTATCAGACCTTTTTTCTCCAACCGGTCCCTATATGTTGAAAACAGACAGGAAGTCATTCCTGTTTTATCCCTGATTGTTTTTGTTTTTACAGCACCGTCTGAGCCTATTGCGGCAAGTACCTCCCGGTCCTTCGTTGACAGCTCAGACCAGATTTTTTCATAAACAAAATCTTCCAGCTGCTGCTCATACAGCCTGTATATTTCAGCAAGTGTTTTGTTTTTATTTTCCCACCGGATGAAACCGAGTACCTGATAGGCAAATGCATATCCTTTTGTAGCTTTGGCCATTTCCGTTGCTTCTCCATCAGACAGATTAAACACTTCCTTATAATTGTATTGGATTGCGCCTATGTTCAATGAAGTCAGATGTATTTTGGGAGCTCTGTACAGAAATGTAAGAGTATCCTCATTCTGAAGATTATAAATATGCTCATACAGACCTGTCATAAGCAGAAAGATATCATATTCCTGCCGCATGAATATCTGAAAAGCGCTGGCAAATATCTTGACATTCTTTGAATTGGTTACTTCATCTATGGATACAAGTACCTTCTTTTTTTCTTTTTTAAGAACCTTAAGCATTCGTTCAATAGCCGTCTCTATGCTGGTTATGGGTGTACTGTTCGAGATGGATACACCTATGCCAAACAGTGACAGATTTATCTCTGCTTTTGCAAATAATGCACCAAGCTCAGGTCGGCTGTACAGCCGCGCCGCCAGACCTTCCAGAAGATCCGTTTCCGGATTTAATTCTATCGTGATCCATGCTTTGTCTTTTTCAAGTTCTTTTTCAATATTGGTCATCAGGACTGTCTTACCGGAACCTCTTACTCCTGTGATCATATACACCTGGGCTGAGGGATACTCTCCGTTAAAGCTTTCAATAACCGAATTCACCTGCTCATATCTTGAAATATAGGAATGTGGCCGCCTTCCAAAGGCCAATGTATACGGATTATTCATGTTTTTAATCCGACTGCATATTTCCACTGTCTTCCGTCAGCGGAGTGCAGTCTGCCTCCTGACTTTGAAATTCTATAACTCTCTATAACTTTGTTATTTTTACATAACTGTCTATAACTTTACTTTTTTTCTATAACTCTCTATAACTTTTACATATTTTAAACCACGTATTTGATATTAGCAACAAAAAACTGAAGCTGCTGTCTTCACTAATCTTTTTTACGTTAAAAAACATAAAACAGAGGAGGCTGCTGCCTCCCCTGCTCTTTATCAACATGTCTTTTATAATATTGCTCTGACCTATATGTTACCTTCTAACCACATCTATCATTGCCTTAACGTTCTCAACCTTTGCGTTAAGAGGAACCTCGCAGCCTGAGCTCAGCATAAAGCCGCCCTGCATTCCCATCTTGACAAGCTTTTCGCTGTACTCAGCAACCTCGTCAGGTGTTCCGAATGCAAATAATGATGCAGGAACGTCACCTCTGATGCACTGATGCCCCTTAAGGGTGTCATATGCGTATTCGATGTCCGTATCACCGTCAAGCTCAAGAACCATTGCTCCGTCAGGAAGCTCTGTAAAGTATTTGATCATCGGTGTCCAGTTGCCGTCTGCATGAAGAATGGAGATAAGTCCGGCATCGTGGAACCTGTTGATCATTCCCTTTAACTGAGGCCATGCAAATTCTTCGAACATATCCGGTGAAAGGAACGTTGCGGAAGATCTCATGGCGAAGATACCTACCTTCTGTCCTCCGGATGCCTTTGTTGCACCTATAGTCTGGGCATCGGCTTCAGGCTGATATTTATTTACTATATCCATGATGATTTCAGGTTCATCATACAGATCGTATGTGAATTCTGCCATTGATCTGATCATTGAAAGGCTGTCGAATACAGGGCCTGTGGCATTTTCAAAGCATGGAACAATACCCCTCTGGATAAGCGCTGGAATAGTCATTCCCATATTTGCGCCCAGCTGTCCGTATCTGGCCCCTAACTGTCCCGGGTCAGTCATAGGAGGATTCTGGATAGCCATCATGTAACCGAAATACCAGTTGCTCCATCCTATCTGCATGATCTTCTGATATTCTTCAGGATCTTTTATGAACGGAGTTTCAACAAACTGGTACAGGTCATCCTCTTCCAGTTCTCTGCCCGGAAGTCTTACCGGCAGTCCCATTACGAATGTTGTATCCAGCGGGTTCATTGCCATGGATACATCCGGATGACCTATTTTTGCAATTGTCCTGTCGATTGATTCAATCCATGCCTGGGGACTTGAAAGTATCTCTTTCTGGGTCATCCCTGCCAGTGATCCGAATGTTGCCAGAAGCATAGGCATTACAGGCATTTCATCTCTGTCCGCGTAAGGTGTGCGGCTTAAAAATTTACCGTATCTTTCAAATGAATTCATGATATCTTCTCCTTTAATCAGTAAATCTTTATTACTACAATTTTTACTATATAATAATACCGCTTGTTGCCGTATTCATCAGCTGATATAATGAATTTCAGCCAATATTCAGTGACTTTATTCCTACATATTGCAGGATAATATTCACACCGAAATAAATTTGAATACATTATCACATAGGCAGGAGGCATGATCCATGAAATTAAGCATGTGGATGCTGGCTGACGCTCTTAAAGAATATGACCCTGAGATCAATATCGTTAACGGAAAATGCATTCTTCAGGGGGCACGCATATGCTCTGATGAACTGAAAATTTCCAAGACCGCTGTTTTTCTGTCTGAAAATACACCCGGTCAGATAGTTCTGGCTAACGGCCATGACATGATATGCGTGAAATGCGATGATATACTTACAATCTTCAATGTTGTACTTGATACCTTCGAAAAATATAACGAATGGGAAAACCTGATATCAGAAGAACTGGATGCGGAATGCAGCGAATACAGGATTCTGGAACTTACATATGACATATTCCCCCACTATTTTATAATTGCTGACGCCTCTTTCCTTATGCATACGGTGTACGGCAATACCGGCGACTACTCTGATGAAGAGCTTTTCCGCATAACCAGAGCCAATAACCAGCTTCCTGCAGAAGCACTGGTAGCCATCAACAGCCAGGAAAAGGTGCGAAAAGAAGGTATCGGAGCATACCGTCTTGAAGGCATACCCAATTCAGGCATCGATACAGCCGCCAGGAATCTTTTCTTAAACAGAAAGCACACCGGCTGGCTGGTGGTATTATGCAGCAGACCCTTTACCGAGGGCGAAATCCAGTTCATAGATGAGATAGGAACATTCATTGAAAAATGCCGTATAAAGAACAGGGTAAATGAAGACAACCTCAGTAAATCCTCTGTCCTGCTGGATATTATCGAGGAAAGAGATTACAACCCCGGGCAGGTTGCGGAAAGACTTGGCGCTTTCGGCTGGTACGAGATGGACAGGAAGCAGGTTTACGTTTTATGGAGTGATGATACAGATAGCAACAGCAGTCTCATCCCCGGAAGATTATCTGCCTTCAGTGATGATATTTTCCAGGTCATGTACCGTGACACCATAGTGGTAGTTGTGAATCATTCCCTCACCGATATCCCGTCACTGGAAAAGGTCCTGATCGGATGTTCAGAGCTTACCGGATGCAGGATTGGCCGGAGTTCCTGCTTTACTAACATTTTCCAGCTCAGAACTTATGTTGACACTGCAAGGATAGCTGCACATTTTTCAGGACTGCCGAAGTCGATAGTTGATTTTTCTGATATAACCCTGCCGTATATCTATTCACTGATCATGGATTATTCCCTGACAGATATACTCCATCCATCCCTTGCAGTGCTCAGTAAGTATGATGCCGCTCACGGCAGCGAGCTTTATGATACCCTGCGGATATTTCTTGAAAATGAAAGAAACTATTCAGAAGTTTCCAGAAAGCTGAATATTCACAGAAGCACCCTTATGTACAGGCTTGACAGAATAGCTGAACTTACCGCCTCTGATCCAAATGATCCTGACGAGCGATTCCACATGATGCTTTCTTTCCGGCTGAAGAATGAGATGTAAAACCGCTTGTTCTCAGATTGCTGTACCCGGATTTGTCCCATTTCTTTCCTATGAAATCGGCAGAACAATTTTATCTTATTTTTGTCTTATGCATGAATGACCACTCCCATGCGGTGCACGGTTCCTATGGAAGTGGTCATTCACGGTTATTTTCGGTTGCATTTTTTAAAAAAGATATTATAATGACAACTGTTGCATTTTCAACTGTTGCATTTTCAACTATCAAACGGTATAACTGTGTGTTCCCTTTGTTCCTTTTTATGGAGGTTTTCAGATGCCATTTCACCATCTCTATGTACTGATGAAGTTTGCCCATAATTACAGCCGCGCCCCGTTAAAGGAGCTTGGAATCTCCAGCACGGAGCATCTGATCTGTACCTTTATTACCGGGCACCCGAATTCTTCGCAGGATCAGATTTCCGAGTTTTTGCAGTTTGATAAGACGACGACGGCGAAAGCTCTGGCATCTTTGGAGAAAAAGGGCTTTATCCGGCGGGAGATCAATCCCGACAATCGCAGAAAGAATGTCATCAACGTGACGGAATCCGGCAGTGAGATGCTCGCCCCGGTTCTCCATGTTTACGATGACTGGCTTAAACAGCTCTCCCACGCCCTCACGGAGGATGAATGGAAGGCCTTCGACGGATATGCAGGAAAGATATTGCATGCAGCAAAAGAATTGGATCAGGAGGTTTCGCAGTGAAACATAATCATCATTTGAATCACAATCAGGAGTCAGATCAGGAGCCAAATCAGGCATCAGGTCAGCAGTATGGCCATCCTCACGACCAGCAGAGTGGCCATGCACATGGCCATCACATGAACCGACAGCCGAATAACAGTCACATCGAACTGATGAGCAGCGCCCCTGTATCGAAAGCGATCATCAGGATGTCCATCCCGGTGATCCTGGGCATGCTGGTTCAGATGCTTTACAATCTGGTTGATACGTTTTTCATCGGTCTTCTCCATGACGAGAACCAGCTCGCCGCTGCCAGCATCACCACACCTATCTTCATGCTGCAGATGGCAATTGCCACCATCGTTTCCACCGGTGCTTCCTCGTATATTTCCCGCTGTCTCGGCAGGAAAGATACCGAAAAAGCAAACCGCACACTGGCTACCGGTGTTCTGCTCTGCGTCATCTTAGGTGCCATTTTCTCAGCGGGCGGCCTGATTGCGATCAAACCTCTCGTTGTAGGTCTCGGTGCATCCGAAGCCGTGTATCCCTACGCATTCAAATATGTGTCCATCATGCTGTTAGGTTCCATCCCTGTTATGCTGAATTACGCAGGTGGCCAGCTCATCCGTGCGGAAGGTGCCATGATGGCCTCCGTCATGGGTATGCTTGTCGGTACCGTTACCAACATCATCCTTGACCCTTTATTTATCTTTGCGTTCGACATGGGCATGAGCGGTGCGGCTCTCGCAACCGTTCTCGGCAACCTTGCCGCTTTGATTTACTATGTGATCTACTATCGTTCCGGTAAATCTCAGCTTGTCCTGAAGCTGAAAAACATCAGCAGGGAAGGTGACATCTGGAAAGAGATTTTCACCATCGGTGTACCTGCCTGCATGAACCAGCTGCTGCTCAGCATCGCTACCATCATCCTCAATAACCTGATCGGAAATGACGATATTCTGAAGGCCGGCATGGGAATCTCCTCCAAGCTGTTCTTCATCGCCACCTACATATTCATGGGCTTTGCAGCCGGATGTCAGCCTCTGATCGGATTCAACTACGGAGCCAAAAATTATACCCGTGTCAAATCCATCTTCAAAACGGGCATGCTTATGACGTTCTGTATCGGTCTTACGTTCCTTGCTGTTTTCTGGCTTCTGGCACCGAACATGATCGGATTTTTCACACCGCTCCAGGATGTCCGGGATGCCGGCACCATGGTTTTGCGCATCAATATCCTATGTCTGATTGTTCTGGGACCCCAGATGCTTACGACCACCGGCATCCAGGCTCTCGGCCGCGCGAAAGAGGCACTCATACTCTCCGTGGCACGGCAGGGTATTTTCTACATTCCGCTGCTGTTCATCATGAAGCAGGTGGCCGGTATCAAGGGTCTGATTTTTGCACAGCCGATAGCAGATGCTCTGACCTTTGTATTAGGTTTGATTTTCCTGGCAGCAATCTTCAAAAAAGTGCTGAAGCCACAGGAGTGAACTACTCGCCACTTATCTCACCACCTATAAAGGTGGGAGTATTCTGCTGAAGTTTCGATAAAAACAAGGTGCTGCCCCACTGACCGGTTAAACCGGCGGGTGTGACAGCACCTTTTCTGCTGATATTATATTATCATTGCACGATTTACTTATTTATGTGCCTCGTACCATTTATTAAGGTCAATTCCGTAGCTTTCCAGTTCTTCCCTTGTCGGTCCGTAGTTCGGATCATCAAAGCTCCATTTTTCATATGGAACCGGAATGTATATTTCCATCTCTGATCTGAGCCGCTTGCCGGAGAATTCACTGTACTGCTTTGATGACAGGTATGCATTGGCAGTTTCCTTTGCCACCTGGGCTCCGCCTTCGCCCTGCCATGCCTGCTGGTCTGCGCCGCCGTTCTGTCCGTCTGCAGAACCACCCTGCCCATCAGCTGATTCGCCCGGTGCCTGACCGCCTTCTGATCCGCCCTGGCCGTTCGGTTCCTGACCACCCTGGCCTCCTGCAGAATCACCTGCTGCCTGGCCATCCGGTGCCTGGCCGCCTGCTGCCTGACCTCCGCCTGAACCGCCTGAGTTGCCGCCCAGAGTCAGATAAAAGCTTCCCATGAAATCAGTGAACATATGAAGGTGCCACATTTTCCATTCATCGCCTTCTTTTACGAAGTCAACGCCGTATGCTTCCCAGATGGTATTTCCGCTCTGACCTGTTTCACAGATCATGCCCGGTGAATACCAGAAGCATTTTGCGGTCTTGCCGTCTTCCGCCACCTCTATTATTCCGGTGGTGGTAACATGCAGAAGAAGCTGTCCCACTCCGCCGTACACATCAAGGATTTCCTCATCAGTCATGCCGCTGATGTCAATGTTGTTCTTCTCACAGTAGCTCCTGGCAGATTTAAGCCAGGATGTGTCATGTCCTGTTACATAAGCCTCCCAGATGGCATCGTAACCTACATAAAATCCCTGGTTCTGTCCAAAAGATGCTGTCTCCTTGTTCTCAGGTTCCTGTACCCAGATCTGCTCCATTTCCTCCTGATGGAGACCATAGCAGTGATACATTACATGCCGGCTCATTACATTCTGGATAGCCTGCTGGTCAAGGGCCTTCTGCGCCATCGCATATACGTCTTCAAGCTTCATTTCATCTGCAAAAACTCCCGGGCAGATGGAAATGATCATGATGACTGCAATGACTGCTGCTGTCAGTTTTTTGATTGCTTTCATTTTTACCTCCTACTCAGATACTCCCGTACCTGTTAACACAATCCGAAAAAGCAATGCCCTCAGTTCGTATAAATAATTTGTGCAATGCATACAAATTTTATAGGCATTTAGCTACTTTTTCCGAGCATATTATACATCAGTACCGTATGTTTCGGAAGTTAAAATTCCGTCAATCTCATTAATTCTGCAAAATTGTTACTACCCGGTTCTTTCCCTGTGTCTTGGCTGTATACAGGGCATCGTCAACTCTTTTGATAACAGTATCTTCGTTGTCTCCGTCCGCATAAAGTGTTACACCGGCACTGATTGTTTTGCTGGGGGCAGACTCGTAAGTTTCCCTGCTGAACCTGTTACAGATTCTGCTTCCCAGTGCCTCGGCAGCTGAAAGGTCATCCGACTCTACGACAACCATGAATTCCTCACCGCCCCATCTGCCTGTATGTGCTGGTGCACTTATGGATTCTGCCTCCTCGGTTATGACCTGGGCGAGCCGCTGAATAACCCTGTCCCCTTCGTCATGACCGCAGCGGTCGTTAACCATCTTGAAATCATCGATGTCCATCATTATGAGGGAGAAAGGCACATGATCGTCTGTAAGCTGTCTGATGATATCATTCATTGCACCTCTGTTATAAACACCTGACAGAACATCCGTTACCGCAAGCCTCTTAAGTGCATTATTTTTTTCTTCCAGTTCCTCGATAATCACACCGATAAACTTTGCAAGCCTCATTGAAGTGGTCATCGTAGCATCACCGACATGTTTTGGCCTGCCGGATGTTTTTTCTGCCTCGCCCTCTCTTTCAGCCAGAAGGACCAGGGTGCAGTTGCAGAACTGGACATCCCTGTCAATACGCACAAATTCTCCTGCTGTAAAAAGACCGTTCGTCGGAGCGATTGCGTTTATGGGAGAAAGTTCCTCATTGATCCTGCTGCCCCACCACCTGTATCTTGCTGCACAGGAATACGCTCGGAAAACATCCGGGACAAAATCACCCATTTCATCAGTCACTTCATCAATTGTATTCATGACAGATGAAATCTCACCGAAGGTAAGCTGAACGTGAGCTCCCTCTTTAACATAAGAGCCTGTTATGAGAGACCCGTCTCTTTCGCTGTACAGGACGCTCCTCAGCATGTAATCAGCATCGTTTTCCGTATAGAACAGCGGAAACTCTATGGCTGCAAACGGGATGTTTTCATCGTTGGGAATGCCGAGATATTTCTCCAGGATTTCAGCTGCAGGCCTGTTGTCTATCTCAACAATCCTGTTTTTGTCAACCTTCGTAAGCTCGAATTTTTTAAAGAGAGGCTTCCAGCCCTCAACCTTTCTGACTTTGGAATGATAATCGTC
>JABUTA010000055.1:0-1841 GCA_021443845.1 Parasporobacterium sp. | reverse complement strand
TCCTGCTGGCAACTTCACAGATGACGTTGCGGGAATGCTTAAGTGAGCTTGCCACTATAAATTCAGCCGCTTTTATCCAGGAGTTTTGGTCTATATATTTGTATAAGTACTCTGCAAAATCCTCAATGGGAGTCTTTGTACTGTCATAGTGCATGATCTTAAACCGGGTCGAAGCAGACTCGGCAATAGTGCAGATCACAGCAATCCTGTCGCTGCTGCTCTGACCATTGATTATATTTGCAAAGGAAGTACATCCGTAATAGTCTGCACCCGGGAACTGTTCTTCGATCCAGGCACAGACCTTCCAGATCTTTTCATCGTCAAGTGCAGTAGAATATATTGAAAAATAATAGTCGTGGGCACCGATATCTGCCATATATGCCCTGAGTTTCTTTGAGTCGGAAATGAACTGCCCGTAGCTTGAGGCACCGATGATTTTTTGTTTCATGTTTCCCCCCTGAGTGCGGCATTTATCAGACAAAATGAAATATATAAGATACTTTTGTCTGATAATACAACAATCGATATTCTGCGTCAATTTGCATTGTTTTTACGGGCAAAATATGTACCGCTCACCCGTATACCATGTTATAATCCTGAAAAAGCAAGGGACGGAGGTAATGCGAGATGACATCTAAAGAACGTGTGCAGATGACAATTGACCATAAAGAGGCAGACCGGGTGCCGATCTGTGCAACCTATGTACCAGAAATTGATAAACAGTTACGTGACAGGTATCAATGCTATAATGATGATGTCGGTGTCCTGCTCGGAAATGACATGGTAAAAATCGCGTCCGGTCTGGAGAACAGTTTTTATCTGAGTGACGAACCGGAATATGTGGATCCTTATGGGATTACATGGAAAAATGTTTATAATTCAACAGGCCACTACACAGAAATTTACGACCATCCCTTAAGAGCAGAAGACGCTGATGTCAGTGTGGTAAAAATGCCTGATGCGAATAAAGATGAAAAAGTCCTGAAGGCAGTTAAAGAGGCTGTAGAAAAATACGGAAAAGAAAAATGGATAATAGGGTCCTGCCAGTGCAGTATTTTTGAAGCCGCATGGTACATGCGCGGAATTGAGCAGTTCCTGATGGACATGATTGTCGATGAGGACTTCACAAATGAACTGCTGGATACAGTAATGACATACCCTTTGCAGATGGGACTTAATTTTATCGATGCGGGCGTGGATATGGTATGGTTAGGCGACGACGTTGCAACCCAGATCGATATGCTGTTTTCACCGGAGCTGTTCAGGAAATATCTGAAGCCCAGATATGCCATGATTTTTGAGGCATACAGAAAGAGAAATCCGAATATTAAGCTGTGTTATCACTCCTGCGGAAATCTGGAAAAAGTCATACCGGATTTAATCGATATCGGATTGGATGTGCTGAATCCAATCCAGCCTTCGGCTATGGACGTTGCTCATATTAAAAAGACTTATGGAGATAAGCTGACACTTTACGGAGGGCTGGATGTCCAGAAAGTACTGCCTTTCGGAACAGCGCAGGATGTAAGAGATGAGGTAAAAAGGCTGATTCAGATATGTGCTCCCGGCGGCGGCTATATTCTGTCACCGGCCCATCATATACAGTCAGATACAAGCATGGAAAATGTAGACGCATTTTACGAAGCCTGGAGGGAATTCGGCAGTTATTGAGAGACTGTCGTTTCCGCTTCAATTTCAGAAAGAAATGCTTTCATGTATTCATGCCGGGCTTCAGCCATTTTCCTGCCTTCATCCGTGTTCATCAGATCCCTTAGCAGCAGCAGTTTGTCATCAAAATGCCTCATTGAATCAGAAATCGCCCTTCCATGGCTTCCCCCGTA
>JABUTA010000054.1 GCA_021443845.1 Parasporobacterium sp. | reverse complement strand
ATTAGAAAAAAAACAGAAAGATTTAAACTTTCAGTCCGGTATCCCCGGACATTTTTTACATGATGATGATACAAAAAAACAGATGGGTGAAAAATGACTCATTTCTACAAAAAGGTGTCATTTTCTACACTCATCTGTTTTATAACAGTTTTTTATACTCATCAGCGCAAACATGAAGTATCTGCTCTCTGTCTTTTATTATATTTATCTCCTCACATATTTCAGTCAGATTCCTCAGATTAAGGGATAGTATAATGACCGTTTTGTCCATTTCCAGCATTTCCCTGAGGATATCTGTTGCCATATTCAGGGTATCTGTGTCAAATGTGGCAAATGGTTCCGTAACTATAACTATTTTCCCGGGCCGAAAAAGGTTGCGCTCCAGTATCAGTATCTGCTGCTGCCAGGGTTCCAGATCCTCCCACCGGTCCAGCTTCCAGCCTCTGTGCCTTTGCATAAGCTGTGTCTTTACATGCTTATGCCAGCTCTTATTTACAGGGCTGAGCAGAGACTTCTGCTGCCAGTAGTTCTGCAGCAGCATGTTATCTACAACACTCATCCGGGGCATTACGCTGTTTTCATAACGGAGCACATCCACCTGCTGAACACCCCTGATCACTGCTTCTTCGTAACTGCAGGGGCTGTAATCCTCTCCCAAAAGCCTCATTCTGCCTTCATATTCAGAAACCTCTCCGCACATGATCTGCCTTATGGCTGCAAGAACTTCCGGCTCATTGGCATTGATTCCTGTGATGCATCCCTTCCGAAAGCTAAGAGAAAGTTCCCTGAACTCTCTGTATCTGAGATTACGGATCTCAAATACTGTATCCCCGTTTTTCTCCGACGGCATTTTCCCAGTCTCCCTATGGGTCCGGCGGTTCTCTGCCAGCGATGTCAGTTCCCTGAGATTAAAGGATTCATGATATCTGGTTCCGGCATTCTTCCCTGCCCTGATAACAAATACTCCGTCCAGAATATTCTCTATTCTGTCCAGACGGTGGCACACCCACAGAATCGCAATTCCTTCTTTTTTCAGTATTTTGAGTATACGTACTATTTCCTCACCCTGTCTGATATCCCTCAGTCCCGGAGGATCCACCAGAACCACCAGCTTTGCATTCCTGGCATATGCCCTGACAAGGCATATCATCAGCATCTCATAATAAGGAAGATCCCTGCCCTTCCTCCTGATATTGATATCCAGACCGAACCTGGACAGCAGATGGGATGCGTATGCTTCCTGATCCTTTCTGGCCGGCTTAAGGCCCAGAATATTCCGGACCCTGCCGAAAAACATATTTTCCGCCACTGTAAGCTCCGGAAGAAGTACTGTATTATTGTCTATTACAAAAACACCGCTGGGTTCGGAAATGATGAACTCGGAAAACGATATTTCCTTCTCATTTACCAGTACCCTGCCGCTGTCAGGCCTTAAACGTCCCGAAAATATCTCACCCAGCTCACGTATGCCGCTTCCGCTGAATCCGAATACGGCATTGCATTCCCCCTCGAATATATTCAGTTTAAAATCCTCCAGAACGGATCTGCCTTTTTTATTTACGCAGATGTGTTCCATGCGAAAGATTTCCTTCTTCATAACCGTTATTTCCCGGACTATTCCTTTTTTCTGTAAGGCATTATGACTTCGGCTTCTGTTCCTATGCCGGGAGTTGACGTGATGTACAGACCAAACTCCTCACCAAACACCATCTTTATTCTCTTATTGATATTGGCCAGGGCAATTCCCCCGTGCTTATCGGTATTCGGCCTGTCATCAGCCATAGTTACACCGTTGATTTTTCTCTCTACTTCCTTAAGTGTCTGCTCATTCATACCGGGTCCGTCATCTGTTACCCGCAGTATGATCCTTACTCCGGTACAGACTGCATGCACTGTCACCTTGCCGTTGCCGGCTTTTTTCTCCAGACCATGGAAAATGGCATTTTCCACCAGGGGCTGCAGTGTGAGCTTCGGAATCATAGCTTTTCTTATCTCTGCTTCATCGGAATCATATCGGATCTCATAGGATACTCTTTCTCCGAACCGCCCTTTCTGGATGCTGATATAGTTGCCCACATTGTCCAGTTCGTCACCTACAGTCACCGTATCACTTTTACGGCTGATATTGTAACGGAAATAGTTTGCCAGAGCCTCCGACATTTCCGCAGCTGCATAATCCTGATTGATGATAGCCTCACTTCTTATTACTTCCAGAGTATTGTACAGGAAATGAGGATTGATCTGACTCTGCAGGCTGGTAATCTCAGCGTTCTTCTTGTCCATTTCCATCTGATTTTCCAGCTTTATGCGGTCTTTAATAAAAAGCTCCATCTGAAGCTTTCTCTTCCTGTCGTTGTGCAGTACAACAGCAAGGGTCACTATATTTGTAACTGCAAGTGCGATTGCAATATAAAGCCACATGATATTTTCGATTATGAGTAAAGTTTACGATATTCCGACGGTTTCATTCCCAGGGTTTTCCTGCAGAGTTTGCTGAAATACTTTACATCTGCATAGCCTACCTTTTCTGCAATTTCATTTATGCTCATGTCAGTCTTCCTGAGCATTTCCGTAGCTGCATCGAGTCTGGCTGTAGTCAGATATTCAAGAAATGACACCCCTGTTTCCTTCTTGAAAATGGTACTTACATAGTTCGGGGAAAGTTTTACATATTCTGCTGCACTTTCCAGGGAAATCGGCTCGCCGTAGTGTTCTTCTATATAAGTCTTCAGCAGTCTTACGGGTTTCGTCTGCTGGTTGGCCATCTCACTGAGAATAGCCCCTACGCACTTCTCATAAGTCTCCCGTACACAGTTCCACAGTCCTTCTTTTGATACTGTACAGTCAATCCTCTCCTCAAACCCGGTCCTGATTTCTGCTATTATGGCCTTATCTTCCAGAATGGATTCTGTAACGGACAGCGGTATCTGACCAATCTCATTTATCACCGCATATAATACTGCCGGGCTCATGTTTCCGATGGCGGCAACCTGCATCCTGCATTCATCTATTACCTTGCCTATATCGCTGATATTTCCGTGCTTGGTATGGCTTTCAAGCACTCTTCGGCGTTCCATAGATACGATATGGTCGTAATGGCAGATTTTGTATTCATAATCCTCATAAAAAATGACTTTTTTTCCCGGATTATCTACTCTGAATTTTACTGCCTCTCCGGCCATTGCGATGCATCTTCCGATCTCGCTGAGGGAATTTCCTCTTACTCCCACACCGATAGTGAGATGTGTCCTGTCATATGCATCGAGGGTCTTTTCCAGATCAGCATACAGCTCGTCCATTTTCGAACGGAACTCGGCTTCCAGATTCATGCCGTAATTAAGAAGGTGTATTACCCCTGAATGGGCTTTTACGCTTACACTTTCATATGCAAACCCTGTCATTAATTCCTCGGTATTTTTCTTTACGATATTCAGCAGCCTGTCCATGGGTGCATCCAGCTCCGGATCATGATCCAGCTTGATGAATATGGCACGATAGGTTTCATCCCTGAAATTCATCTGGTACTCGGAATTTATATCATCCACCAGCCCCGACTTGATCCTGGAATACTGATATCCGTCAAATACATAGCTGCTGATGAAATGATTCCTAAGAGTATCTCTGTTCCGGGACATTATCTTCTGAAGTTCATTGCTGTTCTGAACTTCCCGTTCTTCTCCTCTCAGTTCTTCTATGATTTCCGAAAGACTTTCCTCCAGTTCTTTACGGTTGATCGGCTTCAGCAGATACGAGTTGACACCGTACTTCAGTGCTCCGTGGGCATATTCAAAGTTCCTGTAACCACTTATAACTATGGACTTGATACCCGGTTTGTTCTGACTGCACCATTTGATAAGCTCTATGCCGTCGCATTCCGGCATACGGGCATCAGTAATAAGGATATCCACCTTACGATTCTTCAGCACTTCAATTGCTTCGAGTCCGTTGCCTGCAGCTGCCGCCAGTTCCAGTCCCAGTTCATCCCAGGGTATCAGATATTTTATCAGTTCGCATACTTTAGGCTCATCATCAGCAATGAGAACCTGCCATTTTCTGTCAGTCATGATTGCCACCTCTGTTTTCAATATATAAAAATCCCGATGGAGTTGCAAGGGAACTTTTGTCACTTGCTGTATTACAGATATTTCTATATATTAATGCCCAGACAACCGAGGGGTGCTGCCATCCGCTTCAGTCTTGAGAAGGGGGTGGTGCTTATGAGTTCATATGAAGAGTTCATGATCATTCTGACCATAGGTCTGCTGATTGTAGAAATCGTAAGTATAAACAAAAAGAAATAGCGCCTCAGTTCGAATGACAGGCGCTACTTCAATAGTCTGATATATTCGAGCGGATAGGTAACGCTATCGCCCGGTTGTCTTGATGTAAAAATTATAGTCAACGGCAACTGCACTGTCAAGTGCTGTTACATATCCTATGCTCCGTATATTGCATAATATTCGCTGGCGACCGCATCTGCCTGGCCTGAACCTCTGCCGCACTGGGGAGCCAGTAATGAGCAATGCTTTCCACAGCCGGAGCAGGTGAACATGGAAAGGTATTCTGCCAGTGACGGAACCGACGGCTCGTAATAATCCGGTTCTATATACTCGTCGTAATAATAATCATCGGAGTCATCGTAATAATATTCGGAATCGTCATAGTAATACTCGGAATCATTATAATATTCTTCTGAATTGTCATAATAATCTTCCGTTGCCGTATATTCGTTCCGGTCATTGCTTTCGTCAATGCTGTCTGCTGCCTGTACGTCATCTGACGTATCAGCAGCACCCATTTCTGATGCAGCTTCTGAATGAGCTCCTGGGAGATCTACTATGGCCAGGAACATTCTGTCTGCATTTACCGTCGGGATATTTTTGTCTGCTGCTGCCTCAGCCATGGTAAGCACGGCTGTTTTGGCAATTTCACTGCCGGTGATATTGTCCTCTGCCGGTATTTCTTTACTTTCTGCGGGATTTTCCTCTGTCAGTTTTTCTGTACCTGCAGCAGAGTTCATGCTCTTAGCGGATACGGCGGGCTGTTCCTGAGATTCCGCATTTCCGGGCAGCTTCTGCTTATTTGCCCCTGCCGCCGACACACTCTGCATCAGCATCTGAGCCCTCTTTATATCACCGTCGTATATGACAGCCGCATCTGATACCATATCAACATTGACCTTGACTATTACTACTGCCATGGCAATGGCTGCCGCTCTTGATATGATCTTCCAGGCAGTTACTGCCCCGCTGCTCTTAAATGACCGTTTGATCAGTGACAGATACATCTTATGATGCAGGCATATGTGCATGAATGAACATACTACCAGAACTACGCTGCTTATAACATGACCGAGCCTCAGCACGCTCCGGCTGATTCCCAGACCGTCCAGATCCAGAAAAGAGAAAAGCTCGTTGGATATCAGCACAGATGTGGCCAGCATTACAACAGTCGCAGGAATAAGAAGCAGATTCACTGTAAAGGACAGGGCAAATCCGGAATTCTTCTTTTTGTGATTAAATAAGGATCTGATTGCACCTGTGTAGTATCTGAACCTCCTGATCAGATGAACCATAAGCCCTATCAGAAGTATTATCCCCAGTATTTCGTGTACCAGTCCTCCGGTAAATGTGTATGCCATGGAAAATCCCAGGGCTAACGCAAGAAATATGTCCGTCAATAATCGTTTCTTTATTTTCATTGTAAACCTCTTTCATAGTTTATGATTCTTTCACAGGCGTTATGTAGACTTGTGCACCCGCCCATCATATGAGCAGTTTACAATGGTAACCTAAAAGCTATTTAAAATCCGCATCCTTTCTGATATGTGATTCCCCTCCCTTCATGGCATAGGTCAGGATGATGTATATCCTCATTTTCGGATTATCCAGACAGACACCTGTCAGTTCCTCGATTTTCCTGATTCTGTATGCCAGGGAATTCCTGTGGATGCACAGCTTTTTAGCTGTTCTGCTCTGGTCCCTTTCAAACAGCAGATAGTACACCAGAGTATTATAATAATCTGTGCCGTTATTCCGGTCATATGCCTCCAGAATATCCGGAACAGGAGACAGTATGTCAGTATTAAGTGTATCCCTCATCCGTCCGTAAATATATTCCAGAGCATAATCCTGACATCTGTTTACCGAGCCGCTCTCATGATCTCCGAAATCTGCAGATATCCTTGCCTGGTTATAATACTGGGACAGCTTCAGGATATCGCTGCATTCATAGCTGATACCGCAATACGCTCCCTGCCGTTTCAGCAGTCCCCCCAGTTCCCATGTAAATCTGTCAATGTCCACAATTCCGCAGTCAATGATCATCAGGAATTCACCGTTGAAATACAGGGATTTTACTCCTGTATAACTGTGTTCGGCATATCTGGCAATATAAGACAGAGAAAGGGTATTGGATCCGCCGGATCTGAGCAGGATCACATATACTTTCTTTCTGTCCCATTCCATTCCCTTCAGCCGCATGGCTGTCACTTCCGGATCCATCATCTCTCCGTTCAGTATCTCCGAAAGCAGGTCTTCTATGGGATGTGAACTGACATTGATCCTGAACCACATGTCAAGCATTTTGCAGAGAGTATTTACAAGATGCATCCGCGCCATTACGGATGTACCTTCTCCCCCTCCCAGAGACACAAACCATCCTATGAGTTCTCCTGAAGGAGAATAGAAATTTCTCAGAATATCCTTGCTGACATCTGTTCGTATTACATACGGATTACTGTTATTGCGGTGGGGATAAACAGCCTCGTTTATCAGTTTAATAGTTTCCGGTTCCAGGAATCCGTTATTCAATCTGTGTTTATACTGACCCTGTACGTATTCTGCTTCTCCCAGAACCCTGTGGCTCACATCCGTCACCGCAGCATCTGTTTTCAGAGCAGGGGCTGCAATTTCCAGAATATCTGTAATGGCTGCATTATTGCTGAGAGCCCGGAAAATTTCCATCTCCCAATTGTTGTAATACTCCATCATCTGCTGGATCTCATTAAATATCACATATATGTCCGGGGCTGTGACCAGTATCATATCCCTGCCGTTTACGCATATGATGTTCCTGTTTCCGCCGAACTCGATGAACTGATCACTGTACCCGATATACAGGTGTTCTCCGGAAAGCTTAAGATCCTCTGAAAAGTACCTGACTCCGTTCATTTCCTGACTGCCGTCGGATATACGCTGCTCAGGATTGTACTTTTCCAGCCAGTCATTAACCATCCAAATGTTTATCTTCATTAATACACCCTCACTTATACATACCGTACCCGGGTCACCGGTCGCCTTAATATATATCATCACTGTGCATAATGCACAAGTAAATGATCATATTTAAATACACACTTTTTGCTTATGGCAAGTTTTCATGATGCATTATGCAATATATAATTCAGACAACAGATTACATTACATTTTTGTATCTGCTTTCCAAAAGCAGATAATCATGAAATTAATAAAGCCGTCATCACAGACGGCGGAACGGAGATCATTTTATGGAATTCAACAATAACGAAATGCCTGCAGGCGCTCTTCCGCCTATCGCAGTCAGAAGCATCAGAAACAAAACTGCCATCTCCCTTCAGGAGCCTGACAGAGTTCCCTTCATGCCCTCCATGAACAACTTCTATGCTCTTCATTACGGAGTGACCATCGAAGAATCCATGAAGGATGCCAGAAGCCTCATCAAACCCCTCAGAAAATTCTGCGAAGATTATGATCCTGACTGGGTATGGAACCCTGTTCCTTTCCCCATCAAACCTATGGAAACCATCGGTCACAAACAGGCAAGATGGCCCGGGGCATATCACAACCTTCCCGCCAATACTCCATACCAGTATGTTGACAGGTCTTATCTTTCCGAGGATGACTGGGAGGATTATTTCAGAGATCCTTCTTACTACATTATGCATAATGTACTCCCTGAAAAATTCGGTGCATTGAAAGGTCTTGGCATGATCAATCCCTATGCTACAACCGGACAGGTAATCCTGAGCTATATGCAGTTTGCCAATCCGGCTGTACAGGATTCCCTGAAAGCCCTTATGCAGACTGCCAATGAAGTAGCTCAGTTCATGGAAGGCGGTGTGGAGCTGATCATGAGCATTATAAAGAACGGATATCCTGTGTACGGTGCCGCACCTGCATGCTGTGCCTTCGATGATTTTGCAGACAATGTAAGAGGCCTCATGGAGCTGTGCATGGATATCATCACAGATCCGGAATATGTTGACGAAGCCCTGGAAAAATGGAGTGCTATCACTATCCCTGCAGCCATCAGCGCTGCAAAGATGGCACACAGCGAAGACCTGTTCATTCCTCTCCACTGCGGCGTAGATAATTTCATGTCTCTGGAAAATTATGAGAAGCACTACTGGCCGACACTTAAGAAACTGATCGATGCTGCTGTCAAGGCAGACCTTACGCCTATAGTTTTCTGTGAAGGAAAATATGACACCAGACTCGACTGCATCACAGACGTTCCGAAAGGTAAGGTTCTTTACAACTTCGAAAATGTGGACTATGCAGCCGTTAAGAAGATAGTTGGTCCCTATGCTGCTATCGGTGCAGGCATGAGGACCCAGACTCTTATGAACGGCACTCCCGAACAGGTAGAGGACGAAGTACGGCGTTCTCTTGACATCCTGGCACCGGGAGGAGGCTTCTTCATGAGCAACTCTTTCGCTCTGGACGATGTTCCTGCTGCCAATATGCACGCATGGAGAAATGCCCTGGAGAAGTACGGAAGATACAGATAACAATTATCACAAACTACAGAAAGGTCTCCTTTTGCCGGGAGACCTTTCTTTTTTTATCATTCCTGTAAACAGTCAGAACAGTCGGGATATATATCATTCCTGTCCCACATACTGGAAATGCTGATAGTCTGTATTGTAGGTCCACCAGCCTCCCCACTCGAAGCCGGCTTCAGTGAACAGCTCATAGCACAGATCCCCGGGACCCACCTTATAGGGAAAATCCTGTTCTCTGTCCAGATACTGCCAGCCTTCCTCCACAGGGAACACATAATTTTCAGAGGGAATATAATAAACGTTATAGTACGGATTGATATCTATGGCCAGTCCGTATGCGTGGTTGGATATTTCATCAGTATTATCGACAGTCCGGTAATTGAATGCCGATGTATTGTCCACCATTATGGAAGCCTCATCATCTGCATCAAAGTCATCCACAAGGCGCATGCACTCTATCGGGAATGAGGCATCATAGAGCTTTCGGAATATTTCGCATACCTTATCAGCAATCTGAACGTTCATCACCAGCTCGCCCACCATGATATTTCCTTCAATATCCTTATGAAGGCATCTGATGTATCTGAGGTCATCCCGGGAAATTGTACAGTATTCCTTGAAGGATTTCCTCCACATACGGGCAAACAGAGCGTCTGAGATTTCTGTTGTATAGAAGAAATTATCAATACCCAACGTCTGTACCGCTTCCTCTGTCAATACAGTTCCGGCCGAAATATCCTCCGGCTCCACTGACCAGATCCTGATCATATCATCTCTGCAGAGAAACCCCTCAGCCGGCACTCCGTCATATACAGCCTTTATATTATAGGCATATTTCACACCGGGTATAACAGAAGAGTCCGTATAGGACAGCATTCCCCTGTCCGTATCAGGTGTTATATCCCAGGCTATGTATTTCAGAGTGTGCTTTCCCGGAGCAGAAGGTACTAAGTCCTCCTGGGTCAGCAGCATGCTGTCCTCATCAGACCACGCAACCCGTTCCCAGCCCGCTGCCTCATCAGATACCGCATTCTGTCCGGCAGCCTGTTGCTGAACCGTATTCTCATCCGCATCTCCTGCCTGACTGCCCGTCTGCGTACTCTGCACATCATCGCAGATCCTGCGGTACAGTTCATATCCTTCTGCACCTTCTGCTATCTCCCAGGACACCTTTATTCCCTTTGAAGTTGAAATGGCTGTCGCCTTAACCTGCTGTTTTTCCGTTTCCCCATACAGGGCTGTCCCTTCAGTATTCTTCCGCTGTGACGCTGTCGGTGGCNGGCCGGCATATGCCGGCCCTGCAGATAAGACTGCAGCTGCTGCAGTCAGAATACTTATAAATACCAGAGACTTCTTTATTATTTCTGTTTTACGAGTCATCTGTGTTCCTCAGTCTTCAGCTTTTTCTTCGCCCCATTCAGGCTTTTCCACATCCGGGTCATTCGTATTCCAGATACCCTTGAAATCAGCCTCCATGATACATCCCGTTACACAGACTTCGGCACATTTGCCGCAGTTCTGACATTTGGTGTAATCAATAACAGCCAGGTTGCTGACCACTGAGATAGCTTCAGCCGGACAGTTCTTGACGCACTTCATGCAGCCGATGCATCCGTGAGAGCATACCTTACGGGTAACAGCACCTTTGTCGTGGTTATTGCAGGTAACCATGGTCCTGATAACATCGGGAACCAGGGTAATAATACCGTTCGGACAGGTCTTTGCACACAGCCCGCAGCCGATGCACAGCTCGTTATCCACATGGGCAATGCCCTTGTCCATGTAAATAGCATTCTGGGGACATACATTCATGCAGTCGCCGATACCCAGACATCCGTAGGTGCAGGAACCCCTGCCGCCGTAGAACAGTTTGGCCGCCTTACAGCTTTCTATGCCCTGATAGTTCATCTTGTCCTTTGTAACATCGCAGGTACCCAGGCAGTGAACCAGAGCCACCTGTTCTATAACATCCTCGGCCTCAACGCCCAGCACACCTGCCACCAGTTTTGCCACGCCGTCAGAACCGGGAATACATTTATTGGTCTTTGTTTCTTCCCCTGATGCCAGGGCTGCTGCATAACCGTCGCAGCCTGCATAACCGCAGGCACCGCAGTTAGCTCCGGGAAGACATTCTCTTACCTTCTGTTCAGTTTCATTTACCGGCACAGCCATAACCTTGGAAGCTATCGCAAGGACAACCGAGCATATAAGGCCGATAACCGCAACTGCAATTACTGCAAAAATAATCGGATTCATCTTTCGCCCTCCTTATGCAAACAGGTTCTCAACTACGCCGTTGAAACCGAAGAAAGACAGTGAAAGAATCGCTGCAGCCACTAAAGTGATAGGAAGCCCTTTGAAGGATTCCGGCGGGTCGCTTGCCTCAATATGCCCTCTGACACCTGAGAAAAGAACCATTGCCAGAAAGAAGCCGAGACCTGAACCCAGAGCATTGAATAAGGATTCAACGAAGGTATAGCCGCTGTCAATATTTGCGATAGTTACTGCCAGTACTGCACAGTTGGTAGTGATAAGAGGAAGGAATACTCCCAGTGCGTTATACAGAGGAGGCATGAACTTCTTCAGGGCTATCTCAACCAGCTGAACAAGAGCTGCTATAACAAGGATAAATACAACTGTCTGAAGGTATCCCAGGTTGTTGGGAACCAGCAGGAACATCTGGATAGGCCAGGTAACAGCTGTTGCCAGAAGCATTACGAATATAACCGCAATACTCATACCGGTGGCATTCTTCAGTTCCTTTGATACGCCCAGGAACGGACATATACCCAGAAACTGCCTGAGGGTATAGTTATTAACAAGAATGCCCGCCATTACTATTACTACTAATGCTTTGAAACTCATTTAACTTCTCCCCCTTTCCCGCTGCAGCCTGTCTTGCCGCAGGTAGATGCTGAAGGACATCCCTCGCAGCCGAATTCTTTCTTCCTGATTGCCTTGCCCTTTGAGATCTTGTTTACAAGGGCGATAAGGCATGCAAATACGAAGAAGCCCCCGGGAGCCATGGTCATGATGGAAATGTTATTGTCCTTCAGGACAGGAATCGGCATACCGAACCATGTGCCGCTGCCGAATATTTCTCTTATGGAAGCCATGACCAGAAGAGCCAGGGTAAATCCTATACCCATGCCTACCGCATCCAGGAAGGAGTCAAAAGGCTTGTTCTTGTTGGCAAACATTTCCGCTCTTCCCAGAATGATACAGTTAACAACTATCAGAGACAGGTAAATGCCCAGGGCTTCGTACAGGCTGTAGGCATATGCCTGCATCAGCAGCTGGATAATGGTAACGAAACCTGCGATTACAGTAATATAGCAGGGGATTCTTACCTTGTCCGGAATGATCTTCCTCAGAAGGGAAATAACTATATTCGAACAGATAAGAACAAATGTAAATGCAAGACCCATACCGATGGCATTGGAAGCCTGGGTGGTTACTGCCAGAGTAGGGCAGGTACCCAGCACAAGCACCAGTACCGGGTTTTCTTTTATAATACCCTTAGTGAGTATTGAAAGCTTTGATGATTTTTTCACAGCTTATTCTACCCCCTTTACCATTTCGAATGCAGCAAATGCATCCTTGATAGCCCCGATGTAAGCCTTTGACGATATGGTTGCGCCGGTAATGGCATCAACACCGTCCAGGTCTTTATCCTTGCCGATGAACTGACTTTTGAAGGGTTCCTCAGCAGTCTTGGAGCCCATACCCTTTGTTTCATTGTGGGAAAGAGTATCAACCGCAATGATATTGCCTTCTTCATCTATACCGCAGATGAGATTCATATCGCCGCCGTAACCTTTGGCAGTGATCATGAAAATATAACCGCAGTCATTGGTGGTGCCGTACACTTCGGTAACTGTGTCCGGAAGTCCTTCAATTTCCACCAGTTCAAATCCTTCAGCCTCAGGAATAACCTCTGTCCTGGCAGCTTCGGCTCTTGCAGCTGCGCCTTCGATGATGACCGGCTCTGTAAAGCTGTTGGTTATCGCCAGCAATGCTGTGATAACTATACAGATGATCGTAAGTACCGCGATAGGCATAACAAAATCTTTTTTCATTATTTTGCACCTCCTACCGGTCTGGTGATCCTGATCTTATTGATATACGGAGTCAGGATGTTCATCAGCAGGATTGAGAATGACACACCTTCCGGATAGCTGCCGTATACACGGATAACTACCGTAAGGATGCCGGCGCCTACGCCGAAAATGATCTTGCCGATGGTTGAATACGGAGTAGTAACATAGTCAGTTGCCATGAAGATAGCGCCTAACATGAGACCGCCTGACATTATCTGGTAAACAGGCTGCTGTCCCAGTGCAAGGGTGAACAGGAATACTGTTGCCACGTAGATAACCGGTGTGTGCCATGTAATGACTTTTCTGATAACCAGGTAGATAAATCCCAGTTAAT
>JABUTA010000053.1:7461-17565 GCA_021443845.1 Parasporobacterium sp. | reverse complement strand
AAGGGTAAGATGTTTACCATTATCGGTAAGGAAATCGCCATTGCAGTAAAGGAAGGCGGCCCGGATCCGAACAATAATTCCAAGCTCCGTGATGTTATTGCAAAGGCTAAGGCCAACAACATGCCTAACGATACTATCGACAGAGGCATCAAGAAAGCTGCAGGAGCAGAAGGCAACGTAAATTACGAGCAGATCACCTATGAAGGCTATGGTCCCAGCGGTATTGCCATTATCGTAGAAACACTTACAGACAACAAGAACCGTACGGCAGCCAATGTAAAGCATGCATTTTCCAAGGGCAACGGCAATGTAGGAACACCGGGCTGCGTATCCTACATGTTCGATAAAAAGGGCGAGATCGTCATCGACAAGGAAGAAGTCGAAATGGAATCAGATGAGCTGATGATGCTTGCACTGGATGCAGGTGCCGAAGACTTCGAGGATGACGAAGATGCATATACCGTATACACATCACCGGATGACTTCAGTGCTGTGCGTGAGGCTCTCGAGAAGGAAAATATCCCCATGGTATCAGCCAATGTATCCATGATCCCTCAGAATTATGTTGAGCTGAAGGATGAAGATGCAGTTAAGGATCTGAACCGCATTCTTGATATGCTGGACGACGATGATGACGTTCAGGAAGTATATCATAACTGGGACGAATAATTTTGAGGATTTGAAAAAGCGGGGTCGGTGTCAATGGGTGCCGGCCCGTTTTATTTAAGGATATATTAATGCTCACAGTAACAGATATTTTACCGGATTCCATAGCCGAAGAACTGAAGATACAGACAGGCTCCGTACTCCTTACCATTAACGGTGAGGCGATTGAGGACATTTTCGATTACAGATTCCTCATAGAAGAGGAGTATGTGAAGCTGGAAATAAAAAATCCGTCGGGAGAGATCGATATCTACGAGATCGAAAAGGATCTTGATGAGGAAATGGGCCTGGAATTCGACAACGGAATGCTGGGTGAATACAGACGATGCTCCAACAGCTGCATTTTCTGCTTCATAGACCAGATGCCCGGGGGAATGCGTGATACTCTTTATTTCAAGGATGATGATTCCCGGCTGTCCTTCATGCAGGGCAATTATATTACCCTCACCAATATGAAGGATAAGGACATAGACCGTATTATCCGTTACAATATGTCCCCCATCAATATTTCAGTGCATACCACGGACCCTCAGCTAAGATGCACCATGCTGAATAACCGTTTTGCCGGAGAAAAACTGAAATATATAGACAGGCTGTTTGAAGCCGGCTGCCGGATGAATGCGCAGATAGTGCTGTGCAGGGGCATCAATGACGGGGAAATGCTCCGAAAGACCATCTCGGACCTGGGCAGATACGCCCCTGTGATGCAGAGCCTTTCCGTGGTGCCGGTAGGACTGACAAAATACCGTGAGGGACTCTATCCCCTGGAACCGGTCACTGAAGAGGATGCATCCGCTGTAATTGACATGGTGGAGGAATTTCAGAAGCAATTCATGAACGAAAAGGGGATCCACTTTGTTCATGCCAGTGATGAGTTTTATCTTCTGGCCGGCAGGCCTCTGCCTGAAGAGGACAGATATGACGGATACCTTCAGATAGAAAACGGCGTGGGAATGCTAAGGCTTCTCAGGGAGGAATTCACAGCTGCCCTGAAGGAATTTACCGGGGCTTTGGAGCAGGAGGATGTTCCTTCCGGTCCTGCAGACCGGAAGATTACCATTGCAACGGGAAAACTGGCTTATGATACCCTTAAGGAGCTGATTCAGACAGCAAGGGACAGGCTGGCGGAAGCAGGCGTGGCAGGAATCCTGCCCGAAGTTAAGTGCCGGGTGATAAGGAATGATTTTTTCGGAGAGCGGATAACCGTATCGGGACTTATCTGCGGACGGGATATCATTGACCAGCTGAAGGGACAGGAGCTGGGACAGGAGCTTTTACTACCCATCAATATGATGCGGAGCGGGGAAGAATATTTCCTGGATGACGTTACTGTAAAGCAGCTGGAAAAAGAGCTTAATGTAAAAGCGGTTATAGTACCTGCCGACGGAGAGTCACTTCTGATGGCGCTTATGGGCAGGGAAATTGAGACAGGAGGAAGACAGATATATGAGCAAACCGATTGTTGCCATAGTGGGCAGGCCTAATGTAGGCAAGTCAACTTTATTTAATGTTCTGGCGGGAGCTGATATTTCTATCATAAAAAACACTCCCGGGGTGACCAGGGACAGGATATATGCACAGGCCAGCTGGCTGGACATGGAATTCACGCTGGTGGATACAGGGGGTATCGAGCCGGATTCGTCGGATATCATCCTTTCACAGATGAGGGACCAGGCACAGATAGCCATTGATACTGCAGACGTTATCATATTCATGACAGATGTAAGACAGGGACTGGTGGATGCAGATGATAAGGTGGCGGATATGCTGCGCCGCAGCCACAAGCCTGTGGTACTCTGCGTAAACAAGGTTGACAATTTTATCAGGCAGCAGGCTGATGTTTACGAATTCTACGGACTGGGTCTGGGAGACCCGATCCCTGTGTCAGCTGCAGGAAAACAGGGCCTTGGTGATCTTCTGGACGAGGTGGCAAAACACTTTGACCGGGAAGCCATGGCAGAGGAGGAAGACGAACGTCCCAAGGTGGCCGTCATCGGCAAGCCCAATGCAGGGAAATCCTCACTGATAAATGCACTGTCAGGAGAGCAGAGGGTTATAGTTTCCGATATTCCGGGAACCACCAGGGATGCGGTGGATACAGTAATATCCTTTGATGGAAAAGAATATATTTTTATTGATACTGCAGGCCTTCGAAGAAAGTCAAAGATAAAGGAAGAACTGGAAAGATACAGTATCATCCGTGCCGTATCGGCGGTGGAACGTGCTGATATAGTTCTGATGATGATAGATGCATCGGAAGGCGTAACGGAGCAGGATGCCAAGATAGCAGGCATAGCCCACGAAAGAGGCAAGGGCATAATAATCGTTGTAAACAAATGGGACCTTGTGGAGAAAAATGACAAGACCATTTACAGATATACCGAGAAGATCCGTGAAACCCTTTCCTTTATGCCTTATGCCAGACTCCTGTTCATCTCAGCCAAAACCGGACAGAGAATCGACAAGCTGTTCGGCCTCATAGATGTAATAGTAGAGAATCAGACCAGACGTATCCAGACAGGAGTCCTGAACGAGATTATTACAGAGGCCCTGGCACTTACTCCGCCTCCGACGGACAAGGGCAAGAGACTGAAGCTGTTCTATGCAACCCAGGTGGCAGTAAAGCCCCCGGCATTTGTATTCTTTGTAAATGATAAGGAACTGATGCATTTCTCTTATCTGAGATATCTGGAAAACAGGATAAGGGAAGCCTTCGGATTTGAGGGAACCTCACTTAAATTCTATGTGAGGGAGCGGGGAGATAAATAATTTTTCAGGATGGAGGCTGTTATGACAGAACGACTGATATGCCTGGCCTGCCTTGTGATAGGCTATGGTTTCGGATTACTGCAGATAGCACATATTTATTCAAGGGCAAAAAATATCAATATACGTGAAAAGGGCAGCGGCAATGCCGGTACCACCAATATGTTCAGGGTAATGGGCATAAGGGCGGGAATCATCACGCTATTCGGTGACTGTGCAAAGTGCGTTGCAGCTGTGATCATCACCAAGCTGATATTCATAACATGGCTGAAATTCAATATTGATCCTACGGCACTGGCTCTTTATACAGGCATGGGATGTGTACTGGGCCATGACTTTCCGTTCTATTTCAGATTCAAAGGCGGAAAGGGAATGGCTACCACGGCAACTCTGCTGATAAGTCTGGGGAACGCTCCTATGATCATCTCAGGATTTGCCATTTTCCTGGGTATAGTAATAGCCACACAGTATGTGTCACTGGGCTCCATGGTCACCATATGCACGGAATGCGTATTATTTATCGTGCTGACACTGACAGGAGTATTTAAGCTGGATGCGGCATGGATACCGGACTGCTTTATCATAGTGATCATTCTTGCGCTGCTGCTTTTATACCAGCACAGGAAGAATATTGACCGCCTCAGGAATCACTGTGAAAAGAAGTTCTATTTCAGGACTTCAAAGGAGATACAGGAGGCAGAGTCAAAGCACCGTACCGCGCAGGTCAATGCAAAGGTTGAACATGTGCAGGCCAAGGCCGAAAGGAAGGTTGACAAGCTTCAGGGTAAGGTGGGCAAGGTAGAAAAGAAGGTTGACAAACTTCAGGACAAGGTAGTCAAAGTTGAAAAGAAGGTTGAACGCATCCAGAATAAGGCTGTTTACCTGGAGAAGAAGGCACAGATAAAGGCAGAACTCAGGGAAGGCAACAGCAAGAACTGGGCGGGCAAGGTAGCTGACCGTGCACCTAAAGTCCTGAAGCAGAATAATGAAAACTGGAATGACGAAAGCCGGAGCAGATGAAAGAATTCATAATAGATGATATTACATGGAACGATCTTTCCATGGACAGTATATATGACAGGCTGAACAGAGCTGAATCATCCGTAGGCAGCGAATATCTGAAAAGAGTTATGCGGACTATGCTTATGGACGGAAAACAGCTTGAAAAGCGTTCTGATGCCGCAGAAATGCTGAAGGAACATGAGCCTTTACGCAAGGGCTTCAGCAAAGTGTTCAGAAATCTGGGAAAGACGAAGAAGCTTTCTCTGTATGATTACATTTTCAGGTTCAGCGAGGTAAAAAACTCAGGAAATGCCCTGCATTACATACTGGCGCTGCTGATGCTTGCCTCAATAGCTGCATTATTTATCAGTCCGGTGGCAGGGGTGATCGGTCTGGTGATAATGTTCATCGTAAACATTTCCACATATTTTAAATTCAAGGCATCGGTGGAAGGCTATTTCATGTGCTTTAAATACATCATCAGAATGGTCAGGGCGGCCTCTGATATCAGGAATGTGTATGCTGCATGGAAAAAGAATTCAGCAGACTGCAATACTTCCGCAATGGATGAACTCATTGAGGAAATGTCTGTCCAGGCTGATATGCTGAAGGAACTGAAGACAGGTTCATGGCTACTAACCAACAGCGTTTCAGGTTCATTGGTGGATGTTGTAATGGATTATATAAGGATGCTGTTCCATGTGGATATAATCCGTTTCAACAGCATGCTGAAGACGGCTTCAGCCCGTACGGAGAATATTGACAGGCTGTTCTGTCTGTTAGGGGAGCTGGAGACCAGGATATGCATCGCCCTGTTCAGGCAGTCGGCCCCGTATGTATGTCTGCCGGTGTTGCAGGAGCTGCAGACAGGAGCCGGAAGTATGAACTGTATAAATCAGCAGGCTGATGATGCAGGTCGGGCGGGTTCGGAAAGCTCTGCAGACGAAAGATACTCAGAAGACCCGGCAGGCAGGGGCAGTATCATGTGCAGCCATATTCCGGCAGTGAAAGCCGTGGGTATGTACCATCCGCTGCTCAAGGACAGCGTGCCGAATGATATAAATGTGTCGAATCCTGTGCTGCTGACGGGTTCCAATGCTTCGGGAAAGTCAACATTTCTCAAACAGCTGGCGGTGAATCAGATATTTGCCCAGACCCTGTACACCTGTACAGCAAGGGAATTCCGTTCCGGATTCTTCCGGGTGATATCCTCCATGGCACTCACTGATAACATACTGGGAAATGAAAGCTACTTCATAGTGGAGATCAAATCTCTCAAAAGGATTTTTGACACTGCTGAGGAGGGCAGGGCTCCTGTAATGTGCTTTATCGATGAAGTGCTCCGGGGAACCAATACAAAAGAAAGAATAGCCGCCTCCGTTCAGATACTCAGAAAGCTGTCTGAAATAAATGTGCTGTGTTTTGCGGCCACCCATGACATAGAGCTGACGGAGCTCCTGAAGGATGTAATGGACAATTATCACTTCGAGGAGACTGTATCAGGCTCTGATGTAATGTTCGATTATAAACTGAAAAAAGGTCCGGCAGAAACAAGAAATGCCATTAAGCTCATGAGAGCCTACGGATTTGACAGGGATATAACGGATGGTGCGGAGAAGCTGGCGGATGCGCTGGGGTGATGCCGATGCAGTGAAGTATGCTGACGCGGCACAAGCTGCCGGTCCGGCAGCAGGTATTAACAATCATTTAATAATTTAGTTGTTTACATTTTGTATATGTAGGTATAGAATGACCACAATATATTGACAGCCCTGCAGAAATCGGCAAGGTAATGACATGTTTGGAGCTGTGCTTTATGCACAGCTCTTATTGTGTGAAAATCCGGATGAACGTCTGCACGGAAAACTGAGAGCCCGGCGGCACGTGAAACACATAAACCGAAAGGTACGGGAAAACCTCAAGCGGGAATTACATGAAAGCCGGAGGTATTCAGCATAAGGTATCAGCAGACCGTCAGGGTCGGTAAATCGAAGACCGGAGGGGTTGTCAGGATAATAAATTTTCGGAGGGAAAAAATTATGGATTTAATTTATGACGTTAAGGACAGGCCGTCCTTTGGAAAGGTGCTTGTATTTGCCATCCAGCAGATTCTTGCGATTCTGGCAGCAACCATCGCTGTTCCGTCCATCATAGGCAACGGCATGAGCCAGAGTGCAGCCCTGTTCGGTGCAGGCGTGGGAACACTTATCTACCTGCTGTTTACCAGGTTCAGAAGCCCTGTATTCCTGGGATCATCATTTGCCTTCATCGGTTCCATGTTTGCAGCATTTGCGGGAGCCACCAGTATGGAAATGGGATATCTGGGACTTATCATCGGTGCGGCTTTTGCAGCTCTGGTATATGTGATCATTGCCATTGTTGTCAAGATTGCAGGTGTAAGATGGATCAATTTCCTTATGCCGGCAGTAGTTATCGGACCTACAGTATCAATCATCGGTCTGTCACTGGCAGGCAATGCAGTATCAGATGCCATGGGCGGTATTTATGATGCGGAAGCAGGAGCTTATGTAATGAATACCCACGGCTGGGTAAGCCTTATCTGTGCACTGGTTACACTTATTGTAGTCTGTGTATCATCTGTATACGGCAAGAAGATGGCCAAGCTGATTCCATTCATCATCGGTATCGTAGCAGGATATGTGGTAGCAGTTATCTTCACACTTATCGGAAATGCAACAGGAAATGAAGCACTTCAGCTTGTGGACTTCTCCAAGTTTGCGGCAATGCAGTGGGTTCCTGATTTCACATTCCTTACAGCATTCAAGGGTCTGGATCAGCTGACCGGCACATATATTGCAACTCTGGCAGTTGCTTACGTGCCTGTAGCATTCGTAGTATTTGCAGAGCATATTGCTGACCACAAGAACCTTTCTTCTATCATCGGCAAGGAACTCCTGGAGGATCCGGGACTTCACAGAACACTGTTAGGCGATGGCGTTGGTTCATTCTTCGGTGCATTCTTCGGCGGCTGCCCCAACACCACATACGGCGAATCAGTAGGATGCGTTGCCATCACAAAGAATGCTTCTGTAGTAACCATTCTCTGCACAGCAATCCTCTGCATCATCGCTTCATTCTTAGGACCATTCGTAACATTCCTTTCAACCATTCCGGGATGCGTAATGGGCGGTGTATGTATAGCACTTTACGGATTTATCGCAGTATCAGGTCTCAAGATGCTGCAGCCTGTTGACCTTAACGATAACAGAAACCTGTTCACAGCATCTGTTATCTTCATTACAGGTATCGGCGGCATGGTGCTGAAGATCGGCAGCGTTAACCTTACAGAAGTAGCTGTAGCCCTGATCCTTGGTATCATCATGAACCTGATCTTAAGAAAACGCGGCGGGGATAAATAATCCCTGCGGAGTGTTGTAATTTCGGCATGGACTGAAAATGTAAGAAAACAGTGCCGACAGGGATGTTTTAGAACATTGATTTTGAATTATTAAAGAAAATAAGTGCGCTTCGGATGTTTGAAACCTGGTAAGCAGGTCAAAAACATCCGAAGCGCACATTTTTTCATACTGATGAAACCGGTCAATGCCTGCAGCAGGGCATTTATCTGTGGGCGGCGGCCTTCATCTCCTTGGCGCTGCTGAGGGAGGTCTCGGTGATTTCCGAACCTGAAATGAGACGTGCCAGTTCTTCAGCGGATTCGTCTTCGGTGAGTTTCCTGATGCCGGAGATGGTACTGCCTTCTGTAACTGCCTTCTCAATGCAGAAATGGGTATCTGCCATGGCGGCTATCTGGGGAAGATGAGTAATGCATATGAGCTGGTGGTCGCTGCTGAGGAACGCAAGCTTCTCAGCCACCTTCTGGGCAGTACGTCCGCTGATACCGGTATCAATTTCATCAAAAATAAGAGTATCAGTGTGGTCGGCACCGGCTATGGCAGCCTTAATGGCCAGCATGACACGTGACAGTTCGCCTCCTGAGGCTACATTTGCCAGAGGCTTCACAGGCTCACCGGGATTGGCAGAGATAAGAAATTCCACTTTATCAAAGCCATTCTCGTATATCTTATCGGCCTTGGTAAAGCTGATCCTGAAATCAGCATTAAGGAAATTCAGGTCCTTCAGATGTCCGGTTACAACATTTTCCAGACGGGATGCGGCAGCCTTTCTGGCATCAGACAGTGCACATGCCAGCCGGTTGACCTGGGATCTTACCTGTTCCATCTGACTGCGAAGCTCTGTACGTTCTTTGTCGGAACTGCTTATTTCCTCCAGCCGGGCAGCCAGGGAATCCTGATATTTCAGGATCTCGGAAACTGTACTGCCGTATTTGCTTTTCAGCCTGTTAATGTCATTCAGCCTGTTGTGGACAGCAGCATACCGCTCGGCATCGAAGGTTCTGGAATCCGCAAAATGCGACAGCTCACGGCTGAAGTCCCTGGCTACGGAATCAAGATCCATCAGGGAACTGCATAGGCTTTTTATTTCACTGTCTGTTGCAGCCAGATAATTCATTTCCTTCAGAGCATCAGATATTCTGGCGGTGATTCCATCGGTATCGGAGCACAGGAAAGAGCGGACCTTCTGAAGTCCTGAAGAAGTCTTCTCAGCCAGGCTCAGCCTTTTATATTCGGCTTCAAGAGCCACATCCTCATCCGGCTTAAGGCCGGCATCCTCGATTTCCTTATATTCAAATCTCAGAAAAGCCGCTTCCTTTTCAAGCTCTGCAGGATTGTCACCCAGCTTTTTCAGCCGGGTCCGGAGATTTTTGTATAAAATATAATTCTCGTGGAATTCATTTCGGATATCGGCAATTTCCCTGCCGGCAAACTCGTCCGTAATATCAATATGCCGGGCGGGGTTTAACAGAGACTGATGATCATGCTGGCCGTGGACATCCACCAGAAGGGATGTGACAGAGCGCAGAGTGGTGAGGGTGACATTGGTGCCGTTTATGCGGGAAATGCTTCCGTCCCGGGTAAGCTTTCTCGTGACTGTTATATATCCCTCATCCTCGGGAATATCCATCTCACTGAGCAGGCCGGATATTTCCGGACCATATCCGGAGAATCTCAGTTCTACCAGCCCGGAATCGGCACCGCTGCGTATGAAGGAACGGCTGGCCTTGTCCCCAAGGGCAATATTAATAGAACCGATGATTATCGATTTGCCTGCGCCGGTCTCGCCGGTCATGATATTTAATCCTTTTGTGAAATCTATGTCTGCCTCTTCGATGAGGGCGAGATTTTTCAAATGTACGTTGTTGAGCATTGTAATCAGAGGTTATCCGATACTTCCGGAAGCGTGGGTCTGCCGGCAGCGTCAGTATAAGTGAGTAAAGGCAACAGAAGCTGTTGTAAAATCCTTATCCCTACGGGCGTAAGAATTCACAGATAATTATAAATGAAGTTAAATTCAGGTGAGTTTATGAACAGTATTTTATCTGGTAACCTTCAGGAGTGCATCGATATCATGCATAAGCTGCGCAGCATCTTCTATGGAACGGCAGGCACACATGATCGTATCATCTCCTGCTATCGAGCCGACTATTTCAGGCATTTTCAGTTCATCCAGTGCCGCGGCAACTGCCATGGCCATTCCTGAAAATGTCTTGATGACCACAAGGTTCATGGCCTGGTCCATTTTTATCAGACCGTTGCTGCAAATCCTGAGATATTTGTCTCTTTCCAG
>JABUTA010000053.1:4554-6922 GCA_021443845.1 Parasporobacterium sp. | reverse complement strand
GATGGAAAAATAAGTATTGAAGACAACGAAGCCGGGCTTTGCAGCAGGGGGCTTTTTCAGGTTTTTCTTCTGGGTATACTGAACCTCCACCTTGCCGCTGCCTTTGCTGCTGCTGTACCTGGCAGCCAGGGCTGCAGCCTCTTCAAAGGTCCTGTCAGGAAGCTCCTGCCCCTCGGATTTCACAATGACATGGCTTCCGGGAATATCCTTTGCATGGAACCACCAGTCATTTCCGGTGGCAAGTCTGAAACTGAGATATTCATTCTGATAGTTATTCTTGCCCACATACATATGAAACCCGTCGCTGCTGATATAATGAAGAGGAGAGGAGCGGCCGCTGCGGGGATCCTTAGAGGCTTTGCCGTTTCTGTCGTTATTTTTCTTAATGAAGCCGGTATCCCGGAGCTCCTTCCTGAGATCGGAAATATCATTATGATCCCGAACCATATCAAGAGCCACCATTACAGATTCCAGATATGCTATTTCCTCGGAGGTCTGAAGGATTATCTCGCTGAGGGCATCGGCAGTACGTTTTAATTTTGAATACTTTTTGAAATAATTCTTGCCGTTTTCGATAGCGGTGAGAGACGGATCCAAAGGAATGGAAACCTCTTTGCCTGTATAAAAATCAACGGTATCGAATTTTGCCGCACCGGGTTCCACACTGTAACCGTAGGCAGTAAGGAGTTCACCGTATACCCTGAATTTATCCTTCTTTTCAGTATCCCGGATCTGCCGCTGCTGAAGGTCATATTTTTTATAGTCCTTATTCAGCACAGAACTGATCATCTGCCTCAGGTCAGAGGTTTTCTGACGGAGGGAGTTCACAGTCTGTTTCCGGGAATAGAAATCAAAAAGCAGTTCTGAAATGCTGTCATAATCCTTTACGGTATATCTGCCATCCTCAAACAGCCTGAATCTGAAGGCTGCAAACATATCCGGCTCGTTGTTTTTATAAATGATATTGGGTCGGGTGTGAGGCCCGTCAATGAGAGAGATTACCTCGGCAAAGCTGCGGTAAATTGCCTGCTGCTCATCAGCTGAAAAGCTGGAAGCAGGTCGTTCCGAATCCAGATCTGCTCTGTAAAACACCTCTTCGGAAAGGATGGGACTGAAGCCGGTGACATTGGTATAAAGGGCAGAGGCTCCTGATGCGGCACCCTGTGAGAATACTGTTTTTCTGAATTCGTCCGGACCATTGGGATCTGCTGCAATGCGGAACGGATTCACCTTATCTTCACTGAAGGGGATGAAATACTCCCTGCCGGGAAGTACCTCCCGTACCGAACTGATAAGGGCGGAAACGTGCCTGATGGAATCGATTATACGGCTGCCGTCCCTTAAAATAATGTTGCTGTATTTGCCCATCAGCTCCACAGTCAGGATTTTCCTGCAGATATCTCCCATTTCGTTGAAATGTTCTATTTCAAATTCTATGATACGCTCCATTGACGGCTGGGTAACGGAGAGTATCCTTCCGCCGGTAAGATGCTTTCTCAGCAGCATGCAGAATGCCGGTGCCTGCATGGGCGCAGGTTTGGAGACTTCCGCGAGATATACCACCGGCAGAGAGGGGCTGACAGATAAAAGAAGGCGCCTCTGGGTACCTTCTTTTTTGATGGTAAGTATGAGTTCATCCTTCTCGGGCTGGGCTATTTTCACTATTCGGCCGTCAGTAACTGTTTCAGACAGTTCCCTTACGATCGCGTGGACTATGCTTCCGTCAAATGCCATTTTTCTGTATCTCCGTCATATATGTTGTTCTCTGAGTTAATCAAACTTCCCATACCCGGGAGATATCCTGCGGTTTCAAAACACTATCGTTCGGAACTGCCACAAATCTTTCATACCCGGGAATTTGCCGTCGCTGCGGGTGCTCCTTTTCCTTCATTTTAATAATTCGGAAAATTGATTTCCTACGCTCAAAATGTCCAGTGTCTGCAACAGAAATTTTTCTCAGGCTTATGTGGGAAGTTTTAATAAACTATAGTATAATACACTGAATGGTCAGCTGTTTCAATGATACCGGCGGTGAAAGTCCCCGGTGCCGGGCATGAAAGGCCTAACATGTGACGACGGGATAGAATCCGGTGCAGCATGCCGGGACGGATAATGATATCTGTAGGGAAAATCATAAAATACTGCAGGCTGACAAACAGGAGTTACAACATGGGTTTTATAGAGGTATTTCTGATAGGCATAGGTCTTTCCATGGATGCTTTCGCGGTATCCGTCTGCAAGGGCCTGTCCATGAAGAAAATGAGTCAGAAAAACGCCCTGATAATCGCTTTGTTTTTCGGCGGTTTCCAGGCACTGATGCCCCTGGCGGGCTGGCTGCTGGGAATGAGCTTCGAAAAGCTGATCAATT
>JABUTA010000053.1:0-4507 GCA_021443845.1 Parasporobacterium sp. | reverse complement strand
CAATGAAGAGGAAGAGGAAGAGGCCTTCAGCCTTAAGATCGGGGAACTGATAATGCTGGCGGTGGCTACCAGTATAGATGCTCTGGCAGTAGGAATTACATTTGCCGTACTCAGGATGGGAACAGCGTTTACAGGCCTTTCAGAGATGAATATCTGGGTGTCCATCCTCACTATCGGCTGCACCACGTTCCTTCTGTCATATCTGGGTGTGAATTTAGGTCACAAGGTAGGCAGCAGATTCCGTGCAAAGGCCGAGATCGCAGGGGGAATAATCCTGATACTGATAGGATTGAAGATACTGCTGGAGGGGCTTGGGATACTGAAGCTGTAGACAGAAGCCTCAGGATATCACAGTAACTGAATAATGTATATGAATATGACTAAGATTGTATTGTAAATCTTAGAATATAAAACATAAATATTTCACAAAAGTAATATATAATCAGCCCTAATGTACTATATAAATTAATTGAAACATGCAGTTAAAACTTACCCTGAACTTTTATGAAGAATCACCCTGTGGCTGGAGTTATGGTTTCAGTGTTGCTGACTGCATACTTGAGAAAAAGATGCCGCTACGGATGTTAAGTAGTTGGTCATTCTTGGTAAACTGAGAAAATCTGCCTGTCACGGATATTTTGAACAATTAATTTTCGTACATTAAAGAAAATACCCTTGCCGCGGACATTTAACACATGCTAAACAAGGTAAAAACATCCGCAGCACACAATTTTTCTTACATATATGACTTTGAAAAGTCCGCAGGAAGGCAATTTTCTTGAATTATAAAAAGTAAAGATAAAAAATTACCCGCAGCGATAGTAAATTCTCGAGCCTGATAGTTCAGCGGGGAATATAAAAAAGATATTATAAATGCCAATGATCTGGGTGCAATAACAGGATAATAAATGACCTGACACGATCAAAAGCAGCTCTGAGACGGGCAGGTCCACATAGCAAGGAGAGGAAATTTATGGACAGTCTGAAAATTTTAGTAGTAGATGACGAAGCAAGAATGAGGAAGCTGGTAAAGGATTTCCTTACTGTAAGACAGTATATTGTCCTGGAGGCGGCCAACGGAGAGGAAGCTCTGGATATGGTATACAGGGACAAGAGCATTGACCTGGTCATTCTGGATATCATGATGCCGAAGATGGACGGCTGGGAGTGCTGCCGTGAGATCCGCAAGTTCTCCAAGGTGCCCATTATCATGCTTACAGCCAAGGGCGATGAATCAGATGAGCTGCTTGGATTTGATCTGGGTATTGACGATTATATTTCCAAACCATTCAGCCCGAAGATTCTGGCTGCACGTATAGATGCCCTTCTCCACAGGACCTACAAGCTGGATGAGACAGAGATTATTTCTGCCGGCAAGCTGGAAATAAACAAGACATCCCATATAGTAACCGTTGACGGCAAGCCTGTAGAGCTCAGCTACAAGGAATTCGAGCTCCTGTGCTATTTTGTGGAAAACAAAGGAATTGCCCTTTCCCGGGAGAAAATCCTCAACAGCGTATGGAATTACGATTATTTCGGCGATGCCAGAACCATTGATACCCATGTCAAGAAGATCCGCAGCAAGTTAGGCGAATGCGGTGAATATATCAAGACCATATGGGGCATGGGCTATAAATTTGAGGTTAACGAATGAAATATTCGATTCGAAAAAAAACAGCCATGTATATGGCCATCCTCATGGTGCTTACCTTCATACTGGGCATGGCTCTGCTGGCTATATTTTCCAGAAGCTATTATGTATCCATAACCACTTCGGAAATGAAAAATGCACATAAAGTCATTAAGGAATTATCCGCTGAGGACAGCAGCGGGTTTTTCTTTCGTGAGGTTCCGGCTGACTGCTATTCTAAGCTTACGGATATATGTGAGAAAAACGGATTTTCCATGCTGGTACTGAGACCGGACGGATTTCCCACATTTACATATGGCAATGCCAATCTGCTCCTGAGCAGGCTTAATGAACTGATATTCCAGAGTGATGAGTATACCGGCGGAGCCGTCATAGATAAAGGTCGTGACTATGTCATCCAGACAGTCACGGATGACCAGGACAACATACAGTATCTGGAAATGTGGGGCGTGCTGGACTACAGCTACTGGTTCATTTACAGATGCTCATATTCCGGAATCAGGAATAACATGAGGATTTCCCTCAGCTTCTATGTAATCATATGTGCTGTCATAATGATAGCATTTTCAATCAATCTTCTGATAGCCCTCAGGCAGTTTACCATTCCTCTGAAGCATATCGCCAGGGTTACCGCCAGGGTAAATGCGGGTATATTTGATGAAGATATAGAAGGCAAGCGAAAGCGTAACGACGAGATAGGCATAATTGCCGATAATGTCATTGAGATGGCACATAAACTGGAGCGGACCATTTCAGAACTTAAGACCAGCAATATCAATCTCCGCAACGAGCTCAGGAACAAGGAAAAGATAGAGGAAGCCAGAAAGAAATACATGTCTGACGTTTCCCACGAGCTGAAGACTCCTATCGCCCTTATATCAGGATATGCGGAAGGTCTCAAGGAGGGCATTTCCGCCAGCCAGGAAGACAGGGATTACTACTGTGACGTTATCATTGATGAGGCTGAGAAGATGAATCTCATGATAAAGAAGCTGTCATCCCTCAATCAGCTGGAGCAGGGCAAGAGCGCCGTGTCCATGGAACGTTTCAACGTAGTGGAGGTTATCGAAGGATTCCTGTCCACCATGTCCATGATAATAGAGGAAAAGGGCCTGAATGTATTTTTCAACAATACAGATGTGGCATATGTATGGTCTGACGAGTTCCTTTTCGAGGATGTGCTGGTAAATTACTTCAATAATGCCGTAAATCATATTAACGAGAAGAAGATCATCAGGATAAATGTTGAGAAAATTGACAGCAATATCAGGGTGACGGTTTTCAATACCGGTGACAATATTCCTGAAGATGAGCTGGACAATATCTGGGGCAAATTCTACAAGGTAGACAAGGCACGAACCAGAGAATACGGCGGTTCCGGCCTGGGCCTTTCCATTGTAAAGGCCATTGCGGAGCAGCTGGACAAGGAGTGCGGTGTTTACAATACACCTGACGGAGTTGCTTTCTATATAGAACTGGAATCTGCAGGAGATGCAAGCATTCATTCGGGTGCAGATGAGAAGCCTGAAAAGCACAGCAGGCTGAAAATGTCAGAGCTGCCTATATGGAAAGGATTCAGGAAGAAGAGTAAAGAAGACAGTAATAAGTAACATTATATGTGGCAGTCAGGGATTTTGTTTAGCCTGAAGCTTATGAATTAATAAACAGCTCAGCTTAAGAAATGAGATAGTACCCGCAGGCAGGTCGGTTGTCGAAAACAGAAAGAAGGCAGCCGGTGCAGAAAAAAGAGAAATATGGCACCGATAAGTAATGACTGGCTTCAGGCACTGAAGCCGGAATACGGAAAATCATATTATAAAAGTCTGTATCAGTTTGTGAATGATGAATACAGAGCAGGAAAGGTATTTCCCCCGGGAAATGATATTTTCAATGCTTTTCATTACACCCCTTTAGCAGAGGTGAGGGCAGTGATACTGGGTCAGGATCCCTATCACAATGACGGCCAGGCCCATGGCCTGTGTTTTTCAGTGAATAAAGGGGTGGAGATTCCTCCTTCACTGGAGAATATTTATAAGGAGCTTCATGACGATACAGGGTTTATCATTCCCGACCACGGCTGTCTCACTGAATGGGCCCGGCAGGGAGTGCTCCTGCTGAATGCCGTGCTGACTGTCCGTGCACATCAGGCCAATTCCCACAGGGGAAGGGGCTGGGAGCAGTTTACTGATGCGGCTATCAGGATTCTGAATGAGCAGGACAGGCCCATAGTATTCATGCTGTGGGGCAGACCGGCTCAGGAGAAGGCCACACTTCTGAATAATCCTCGTCATCTGATTCTGAAGGCTCCTCACCCCAGCCCCCTGTCGGCATACAGAGGATTCTTCGGCTGCAGACACTTCTCACAGTGCAACAGCTTCCTTGAAGCCAACGGCGCAGAACCCATAGACTGGCAGATACACTAGTATTTCATCCTTTAAATAACCGGACTTTTTAATTGGTAAAGTCCATTTTTAAAAGATATTGAACCAGTGTGCAGGTTGTGTGAGAAAAATGGCCGATATATCTATTGCTCCAACAGTATACAGCTTAAGCAACAAGATGGATAATTCCTTACTGGCTGTAAGGAATTATCCATAAATATATTGTAGTAGAAAAAAGTACTCCTGCGGCAGTTTCTTTTTCTTCCCTTGTCAGCACTTTCTGGTTGTTCCCCGGCGGTTTGGGAAAAAGTATCGCTGCGGCAGATTTTTCTCATTCATATTCATTTTTCAAGAAAATGACCCTCTCACGGACTTTTTTCAGTTTCATCTATGAGAAAAAAGGCGAGCTGCGGATGTTTCCACCCTGTTTCACAGGTTGAAAACATCCGCAGCTCGGTCATTTTCTTCGATAATT
>JABUTA010000052.1 GCA_021443845.1 Parasporobacterium sp. | reverse complement strand
GTTTACGGGGAGTCGGATTTTGGCATTGCCGTTGACATGGATGACCTGGCGGCAAATGATTACGCACTTCATCCGGACCGTTACAGAGAGCCTTCGGTAGTGTTCGAAAATGGCGGGGCCTTCGGCAGCGTAATGCAGAGCATTTCCCGGGGTGCCCCCTGCATGGCAAAAGACCTGGACAGAATGTCATCTCATGAAAAGACTGACCTGCGTTTTCTGCTGATGAACGATATCAGGGACGGCATCATGAATGAACCGGAAACCAGTCTGGCTTTTATCGATGACAAATTTGCAAAGTATCAGGTACGGGATGGGGACCTGATTATTTCCAAAAACGGATACCCTTATAAGATAGCTGTGGCAACAGTGAGGGACGGATTGAAGGTCATTGCCAGCGGCAATCTGTATGTCATAAGGGTGGACAGCGAAAAGGCCGATCCTTATTACCTCAAAGCATTCTTTGAAAGCGAACAGGGCAGAAGATCGCTTGACCGTATTTCTGTAGGTACCGTACTGAAAAATATAGGTGTGGACAGCCTGAAGAAACTGGAGATTCCCCTTCCGCCTGTTGAAATACAGCGGAAATTTGCAGAAGAGTACCGACGCGGCCAGGAGCATATATGCAGGCTGCAGGAGGAGCTGGAACTGCGTAAAAAAGAGCTTGCTGGCATGTATGATAAGTTTCCGTTATAGGGATGTTTCGAATTCCGGAGAGACCACCTACTTACCACATATTTATATAGTATTGATTCTTAACGGAGGGTATGCAGCAAAAAAAAGTTGATAAGACGGAGTACCGATTTGACAATAACGGTACTCCGTCTTATAATGCAAAAAAACTGTAAAAGGGTTAATATTTATGTTCGATGAGATTCTGAAAAACAAGAAACTTACAATTAAAGATATTTCCGAGGGGGCGAATGTTCCCAGATCAACAATTGCGGATCTGGTAAGCGGGAAGACAAGTATTGAGAAAATGTCTGCGGGAGTCCTGTTTAAACTCGGCAGCTATCTGGGAATCAACATGCAGGATCTGTATGAATATTGCAGATTGCAGAAAATTGAAGATTACGCTGTTTTTATAGAAAAAGAAAATGATACGATTATCAATAACGGCCTGAAGTCATATGTTAAGGCTCTGGCAGAAAATAATCTGATCGAGACGGCTTATGCATTAAATGACAAGGTAAGATTTCAGAAATATATGAGTGCTGTCAGGGACTTTTATAAATACAGAAAGCTGGAACTGCCGGAGAGATATACCGATTATATAATCTGCCTGGAGGAATGAACATGGAATACTATCTGATGAATAAGGATGACAGGCTCTTGGCGTTTAAAACAGAATCCAGTCTGGGAGATACCATAGTATCTGAAACAGAGAGATTTACAGAACGGCTTCCCATAGGCTTTACCGATATTTCTCTGTGGATAGAAAACCGGAACTATGCAAAACATAAAGAAAGCCTTAAAGGTTATCTGAGAGAATGGGGTCTTGATCATACAGATGGGTTTATCAGAATTACTCACTGCCTGGGACTGAATGACACGTTATGGGTGAAGGAAGCAGACAGCTCTCTGACCTGGAAAAGTGTATCACTGTACACGAATGATTTTTCTGATGTCATGGAAAAGACTGCATTTGGAAATGGGTTGAACGGTATTGAAATATCATCTACTGATCTTACTTCGCCGGAATTCGTTTCACCGGGATCATTTGCAAAATGCTGGAAACGTGAGAAGGACGGAATATATCTTTATAAAACTACCGGATCACTGAGTCAGGGGTATGAGCCGTATTCTGAATTTTTTGCATCACAGATTGCTGAAAAATTTGCTCTGCCCACAGTTAAATATGAACTGACCAGATTTAACGGAAGAATATGTACAAGATGCAGGATGTTTACTTCTGAAGATGTAGGGCTTGTGTCTTTTGCAGGTGTGTTTGACATTACAAAAAAACGATATAATATTCCTGCCATCATCGAGGAGTGTGATAAAATGGGATTTGGGGATGAGATAAGGCAGATGTATCTGCTGGATTGTCTTATACTTAATCAGGACAGGCATCTTGGGAATATAGGTTTTCTGTTTGATAATAATACATTTGAGATTACAGGGTTGTCGCCCGTATATGATTTTAACGTTTCGATGCTGTGCGATGCAAAACCGGGTGAAATGGAGTCTGTTTACTCAATTGATCGCTATATTGAATGTAATTCCATAGGTCCCAGAACATCGGATGCATCTTTCTTCGATGTGGCTGCTGCGCTGGATATTGAGCTGCCTGCTGATGTGACTTTTTATCAGGATGACAGATATATGATTGATAAAAAAAGGTTCTCCACATTGTCAGAATATATAAATCTGAATTACGAACGTATCAGATATAAAAACAATAACCTTAGGCGTGAACCGTTAAATACTAAGGCTGAAACATTAGCTGATCATCTGAATGGACTAGGGTATCTGGCGGACAACGAGGTTTTCGTGCTTGAGCTTTTTCGGGAGGATTTTCTGACTAATCCGTTTTTAGGCCGTTATAAAACGCAGTACGGATTAGGATGTGATGAAAAAATAGTAATCAAAGTAAAAAAAGATGGAAATGTCCGTTGCACTCTTGTCGATGAGTCCGGTGAGTCTGAAATCGGATGGGAACTATTGGGAAATGCAGAAATTTTTAAGAAAGATATATTGAAGAACTACATTAAATGACCGCAGCAATAATCGCCAATATCATAGTGATAATCCTGGAATGCATAGGGCTGTATATCAGCATATCCGGCAGGAAATGGGGGGTTCTGGCTTTTTATACCCAGATCTCAAATATCATCGCACTTATTTCATCGGTAGTTTTTCTGATATGTGCGGGGACANCATCGTTAGTTTTTCTGATATGTGCGGGGACAGGATTTTCAGTTATGCTGAGATATCTGAGCTCCTGCATGCTGGCAATGACATTTCTTATTACGATATTTGTGCTGATACCCTTTGGGGGTGGTGTGAAGAACATGCTGATCAGGGGAAATGTTCTGTATCATCATACACTGTGCCCCGTCATTTCGGTACTGTCCTATGCCCTGTGGGAGCCACATGCTGAATCATGGGCTTCAGTGCTGATACCTGTACTGATCACGCTGGCATATGGGTTCATCATGCTCTACCTGAACTGGGCAGGAAAATATGATGGCCCCTATCCCTTCTTCCGGGTACATAACCAGTCGGTAGGTGCAACGGTGTTGTGGACGGCTGCACTTACGGCGGTGATAACAGGTATTGCATTGGCGGTGAAATGTTTTTAAGATTATCTAAATAATACTGCAGCAGACACTGCTGCAGCAAATATAAGTGAGGAAAGTGAAATGAACAGGAAAAAAGTTGGAATTGTTGTTGCTATTGAAATGAATGCGGTTACGGAAAAATACGGTGAGCCTGTAGAAACGATCAATGCTCACGGCTATGATGTACTTGTGTATGATAACGGTAAGAATCAGATGTATTTTGTAAACTCGGGTGCAGGAGAAATCAATTCGGCCGGAGCAACCCAGGTCCTTATCTCTGATTTTGATGTGGATATGGTAATGAACTTCGGTGTTGTAGGTGCGCTGACAGAGGAAATCAAGACAGCTCAGCTGTGCATAGTTGAAGAAGTTATCGATATTGATTTCGGTTCTCAGGGATGGGTGAATCTGCCGAATGGACAGCATCCTGAATATGACAGCGCAGTGCTGACCACTGACGCAGAACTTCTGGCACATGCCCTGACTGTTAATCCCGAACTTACAAAAGTACGTGACGCTTCTACCAACAGCTTCCGCAATGATGAGGCTGACAAGTCTGCCATCCGTGAAGAGTTCGGTGCTGATATCTGTGAAATGGAAGCAGCAGGTATCGTTTACACCTGTCAGCGTGCCGGAGTGCCTTGTCTTCTGGTCAAAGCAGTATCTGACAGCCTGACCGGCGGCGGAAAGGAGTTCTTTACCGAGCTGAACCGGGTGTCGATGGAATGTTTCGACACACTGGATGCAATACTGAGCAGCATGGAATGAGCAGCATCATGACAGTAAAACAAAATGCGGGCCTTCGGGCCCGCAACATTACTACTATAGCATCTTTCCGGACGGCTGCATACCCTTAAATTGCAAGAAATATGCAGAATTTTTTCTAAATGGGAGCGTATGGATTTTAATACAATTCTGGTATAAATTATCATAAATACACTGATGGCCTGTTCGTGTGTTCAGAGACGGACAGGCAGTATTTCTATTTTGGGATTTTATCGGGAGAATATGCCAGACCGAGAGGGCATGCAGTATTTTCGCGGATGACTCAGTTATGGCAGTTGACAGGTACGAGAGGGGACGATCATGAAAAAGAAAAAGATGATTCAGCTGTGTCTTACATGCATACTGGCGGTTGTATTGATGCAGACAGCGGTATTTGCGAACGGGATTCCGGACAGCATTCAGAGTAAGCTGACCGGACAGAAGCTGCATCTGGTTAATTCGGGAGCAGAGTCTGTGAGTACTGTGGCAGAAGATATCACGGAGGAAATCACGGAAGCGGTAACAGAAGCGCCGACGGAAGCACCCACCGAACCACCGACGGAAGCACCGACAGAAGTACCGACAGAGCCGCCAACGGAGGCACCGGCAAAAACTCTCACAGAACGGCTTCTGGAAGATCTTCAGATTCCCGAATTATACATGCTCAATGAGTATCTTTCTACAGGAGCGACAGTAGGAAGAGGAGCAGATGCCCAGACCGGCACCGCCCTTCAGATACTTCTTAACGCCCTGGGGCAGAACATAGTTGTAGATGGCTCGGTGGGAAACGGCACCATCAGTGCACTGAATAATGTAATCAGCTGTCTGGGAGTTCAGTCTCAGGAAGTACTTAACCTTGAGCTGTTTGAGCCATTGCTGTGCTGCGCATTTATAAGGGCACATGAGGATGATGAAATCGATAACCCTATGCTTGATTTCTATGGAGTGGATGTGGTTTATTATCTGTCAGGATGTGCTTACTGCATGACAGGCGAATTTTACGATGCTAAATTGTATTTCGGATGGTCTGATTATGAAGGCTCTCTCGAAAGAGCAGCTGCCTGTGTGCAGCCCCTGCCGGCCAATGGTGAGCTGTATCATAATCCGGCATATTACAGCAGCGAGACATTGCTTCAGTTTGTTGTTGAACAGTCATCCGGAGGCGGAGCATATTTTAAACTCTACGCAGAAAACGGGGATATAGTTTCAACAGTATTTGTAAACGGTGTGGGGTATGCCGAAACCTGGATTCCGGGAGGCACCTACATGATCAAGGAAGGATACGGAACCGAGTGGTACGGAATAGGTGATGCTTTCGGATCAGGAGGAAGCTATGGAGTAATGACCTTCGGTGATTATGATTATGAGAATCCGGATGCAGCGTACAAGGTGTATCTGGCTCCCTGGGAAGGATACACTATTACCATCAATGTCGCTGAAATGGATCCGGATGCTGCCGGTGTGGGTTCTGATTATCTGAGTTCAGATGAGTTCTGACCCGGCATTTTCGAGTGTTGACCCGATACCTCAGGCCAGCGGTATTACGATATGGAGCTTGAATACATTATCCTCTGTATCAAATGCCAGCTGGCCTTTGTATCTCTCTACTATATATTTCATGCTGCGGCTTCCGAAGCCGTGGTATCCCTTTTCCGGCTTGGTGCTTACCAGGCCGTCTTTTGTATAGGTCAGTTCACCGGAAAATGTATTCTTCTCGGTGATCCTCAGGAAATGATCGTCTGTATGGATTTTTACATCCAGGACTCTGTTTTCTTCAGGAAGTCCTGATACTGCCTCAAAAGCATTTTCGAACATATTTCCCAGAAGGATATTAAGATCGATCATATCTATGAAATCAATGCCGCTGCAGTTGGCAATGCAGGAAAACATGACTTTCTCCTTTTCACATCTGCGGCGCTGCTCATTAAGTATTACATCCAGGGCTTCATTTCCTGTCTGGAACAGATTGGAATATTCATCAATGGAACTCTCGATTTCATCTATGCGTGCATTTCTGGTCGGGCTGTCCATCTGCCTGAGGACCCGCAGTTCATGCTTAAGGTCGTGGTATTTGCGGTTGATCATATCTATATATTCCGCCCGCAGCTCATAATCCTGTCTGCTGGCACGGAGTATATACTTGAAGTATTCGGATTCAGAGGCTTTTCTCTGGCTGAAAAATGAGGCGGCAAGTATGTACATTGCCAGCATAGTGCACAGCATGGAGAATACCTGAAACAGGAATATGATGAGGCCGTCTTCTTTTCTGATGCTGTATGATATGGTATTAAGTGTTATAACCGAGGCGCTGATAAGTCCGGATATCAGTACATGGCTCACGTGCAGGTCTGCAGCACCTTTTTTGATCAGTGCCCGTATGATCCAGAATGTAAGCAGTGCCAGAAGAGCAGCATTCAGCAGAAGCCTCAGATACGAGTGTGTAAGGCTGGCTATGTCAATGGCTGAATTCAGGAGGGCAGTTACCTGGAAGACCAGGTAGTATATGGTTATGCACCAGATATTGAAATAAAAATACATCCTGACGGAGCATCTGCAGCACCATACCAGGTACAGGCATGCCGCCAGATGCAGCAGCAGATAATATCTTTCGTTCAGCTGGTCGGTAAATGTTGTCAGATATGCCGCCACGGAATACAGCAGGATACCTGCTGCAGAGCGAAGTGCAAAATATTTTCTTTTATCCAGAATCAGAGTGCATACAAAATGCGGCAGAAGTATCAGATAACCTGTCAGAAACCAGAATACGGAAAATTGTCCGATCATTTATTTACACTCCTTCACTCATGTTCAAATCTTATGAATGCATCCATAAGATTTTTCTTTTCACGCCGGCTGACGGCCAGCTTCATACCGTCTACTATTATTTCATCTCCGGAGATACTCTGGATATAATTCAGGTTGACCAGGCAGCTCTGGCTGCATTTTACAAAACCGCAGCCCTCCAGCTCCTGTTCAAATTCCTTCAGGGTCCCGTAGCACTCCACCCGGGTATTATCCAGCTGGATGAAAACATCATGTCGGAATATCTCAATGTATCTGATCTGCCGGATGTTGATCTTGGATACGTCCTGCTTCTGCCTGATCACCAGAAATTTCTGATTCCGTCTGGAACGCTCCAGGAAGTCAGGCATTTTTATGGCCAGCTGCTCATACATGACAGGCTTCACGATGTAATCCACGGCATTTACCGAGTAGCCGTGGATGGCATATTTGACCATGTTGGTTACCAGTACCAGTACTGCATTGTCCTGGCGGTTTCTCAGCTGTCTGGCAGTTTCTATGCCGTCGCTTCCGGGCATTTCTATATCCATGAATATCAGGTGAAATGATTCCGGGGACTTCAGGAAACTGTCTCCGCTTTCAAAATGCCTTATCGTACAGGGACAACTGCAGCCGGCCATGTATTTATTTATACATTCACTCAGACGTGCCAGGTCGGCAGGGTCATCTTCAACTATTGCAATGTTAACAGGGTTCATAAATCATCTCCGGGTAATTATTATGAGTATGATACCATATATTGATCAGGGGAGGAATCTGTAAGTGACAGGCAATGCCGCTTGTGTCGGGAAACATACCGCTTGTGTCAGTGAGGTTGAAAAACCGGATATCAGGATTGTACAATACTTCGTGCAATCTCAAAGGTTCCGGCAGCTTACGTTTTTAATGAATTGCCGGGACCATTGGGTTATGCAATCGGAGAAGTTTTTATTAAATGTAACTTGAGGAGGATATTGTTTTATGAAAAAGAAATCTGTTATCAGAATGATTCTAGCTCTTTCTCTCTCTCTGACAATGGTATTAGGAATGACTTCGCTGGCAGGCGCAGCCCAGGACACTCCGTTCACCACATATGCATTTGCAGAGACAGAAAATGGCTGGCTCATGGGTTATCAGGAGGATACCACTTATATTTTTAAGGGTATCAAATACGGCGTAGCTGAACGCTTCATGCCTGCTGAAAAGGCCCCGGCATGGCAGGGCGTCCAGGGTGCACTGGAATATGGCGCTACATGCCCTAACGGCGCATCTTCTGCATCCTCGGTTTCAGTATCTGCATTCGTAGATCCTCTGGGACCGGATATGGTCCAGAACGAAGACTGCCTGTTCCTTAATGTATGGACACAGTCCCTTGACAAAGAAGCTAAGAAGCCTGTTATTTTCCTGCTTCACGGCGGCGGCCTTGCATCAGGTGCATCAAGCGAACTTGCTTCCTATGACGGAAAAGAAATTTCAGCATTCGGCGATGTGGTATTCGTAAGCATCAACCATCGTCTGAATGTTCTGGGATATATGGACCTTTCAGCTTATGGTGACGAATTCAGATATTCAGGCAACAATGGTCTTTCTGATTCGGTTCTGGCTCTGGAATGGGTACGTGACAACATTGCCAACTTCGGCGGAGATCCTGCAAATGTGACTATCATCGGTCAGTCAGGAGGATGCTCTAAGGTTGCTGCTCTCATGGGAACTCCTGCAGCTCAGGGTCTCTTCAGCAAGGCTGTTCAGGTATCAGGCTTCGGCGGAAGCACAGGAGCTCCAATCGAAGAACGCCAGGCAGCAACAGCAGTTATTGTTGAATATATCAAGGCTGAATATGGTGTTGACGATGCAGGTGCAGTTGAAATGCTCAGAACTGTTAATCTGGATACCATGTATGAAATCGTTGCAGCAGCAGGCGGTTTCTCGGCAAACCACACGGTGGACGGTGATTACTATCCGGCTAAGACTTATGACAGCGACAACGGCACATGGTGCGACATGGCAAAGGATATCCCACTCATGGTTACCAGCACCTTTGGCGAAATGGCAGGCAAGGACGGCAAGCTGGTTCTCAACATGGTTATCAACATGTCAGGTGCAGGCTTTGATCCGGCAGACCCGGATGCATTCCTGGCAGATGTTTACAAGCCGAACATGACAGAAGAATACATGACTCAGAGAGTTATGGAAGCTTATGAAAACAATGCAGGTGAGCAGATCATAGCTCTGTTCAAGGAAAACTATCCATGCAGAGATACTATCGACGTTCTCTCACTTTATGACAGAACTCCTGATGTGGCTTCATGTATCGCAAAGGCAGCTCAGGGCGGCGCTCCTGTTTATAACGCAATGGTAGCTTATGAGCTGCCTCTTATGGGTGGCAACCTGATGTCTCATACAACTGACCTTGCATTCTGGTTCCACAACCTGAATACACGTCCTTTCGCTATCAAAGGTGATGAAGAAGCAGCAAGAAGAATCGAAAATGAAATGACCACAGCTCTTGTAAACTTTGCAAAGACCGGTGATCCTTCAAGCGATACTCTTGCATGGCCTGCATTCACAGTTGAAAACGGTGAGACCATGATCTTCGATACCACAAGCCAGATAAAGAATTATCCGGATAAGGAACTTCAGGAAGTTATCAAGGCCAACACTCCAGCCAGCTCATCAGGTGAAGCTGCAGCTGAGGAAGCAGAAGCGGCAGAAGATGGTGCTTCCGAAGGCGAGGAGTCTGAAGGTGAAGCATCAGAAGGCGGCGAGTCAGGAGATGCGGCAGCCGAATGATATTATGCACACAGCGGCTGAGGGTACGGCAATCGCCGCATAATGTAAGGTGAAATGCCTGCATCACAGTGCAAATACTGTTTTTCATATTAACCCCTTATTATTTGAAGCAGATGGGCTGCGATATCGCACAGATATCGCAGCCTGTCTGTTCCTGCGTGTTTCAACAGTGCAGGTGAATTCCTGTGCATCTCATAGCAGCTCATGGCAAACGGCAATACTCAGGTATTCTATTTTACGGATGCTACCGCAACCATTTCTGCATTCACCCACGCACCGGAAGTTATAAAGTTCTGATGAGAGGAATAATATAATAATATGATATCACCTGAATGCCTGAACAAACCGGATTATGAAATGTTTTTCGGCGGGCTGAGGCAGAAGAGCATACGGTACAAAATTATTAAAGGTTATATAAACAATTCAGGCGGAACCCCATGAAAGGGTTCCGCCTGAATCGCTATAAGGTATCAGCGACATATGCAAATTTATTGAGGAAAGAATCTGCAGATATTATGTAGGGGGTATATGTTCAGTGCTGATGGTCTGACTTGTGTATTATTGCCGTCCGACTGTGGAACAGCGGGGCGATGTGAATATTACATTGTGGTGTAACCACCGTCAACCGGGCAGATAAGGCCGTTTACATAGGTTGAGCATGGTGATGATAAGAAGATGGCAGCTGTATCAAGTTCACCCTCTTTGCCGTAACGGGCCATCGGAATGGTTGTACGTGCATATTCCTGGAAGAATTCTGAATCCAGAGTGGCTTTTGTAAGAGGAGTCTCGAAATATCCCGGGCAGATAGCATTGACTGTGATGCCCTTGTCGCCCCATTCAGAAGCCAGAGCTCGTGTAAGGTTTACAACACCGCCCTTTGCTGCATGGTATGGAGAAGCCGGAGCAATCTTGTTGCCTACAAGACCGTACATTGAAGCGATATTGATGATCCTGCCGTAGCCTGCGGGAATCATAGCCTTCTTCGCTACTGCACGGGCCATCTTGAATGTGCCGAAAAGGTCTATATTCAGCTCGTCGTTAAACTGTTCGTCTGTTATATCTTCAGCAGGAGCAACTGCGCCTGTTCCGGCATTGTTGATAAGGATATCAACACGGCCGAACTTTGCGAGTACTTCATCAACTGCTTTTTCAACCATTTCTGTGGAAGTGATGTCGCACTGTACACCGATAGCCTGCACACCGAATTCTTCTGAGAGAATCTTAGCATTCTCATCGACTTTATCTTTTCTTCTTGCAAGGCATACGATATTGCAGCCCTGATTTGCGAGAGCCCGGGCCATCTGAACTCCGAGTCCTGTAGATGCACCTGTAACAATGGCAACCTGTCCTGTTAAATCGAAATAGTTCTTCATTGGTGAAGCCTCCTTTTAAATAATTGTTTTTTTATCAGTACAATCTTCAAGTACGGTCTGAATTTTAGCAGACAGCTGGTACCTGAAAAAGTGCCAGAAAATATTTTTTTTATGGTACCAGATGTGCAGCTGTGGTATACTGATCCCGACATTTTACGGATGCTGAAAATCGTATCTGGTATTCCGCTCCAAAATAGTAACCGGTCAAACATAAGAAAGGAAAAACTGACTGCTGTATCATGAAGCAGTTTCAGATGGGAATAATATGGCACTTCTGACCTATCCTCTGGCAGATAAGGGTGACAGACCCCTGTATCTGTATCTGTATGAATGTGTACGGGATGACATTGTCAATAAGAAGATAGCTCCCGGTGATAAGCTTCCGTCCAAACGTGTTATGGCCGGGCATCTGAATGTCTCACTGAATACCGTGGCAGCGGCTTATGAAATGCTGGCAACGGAGGGCTACATCATATCCAATGAACGGAGCGGATATTTTGCCCAGGATGTGTCGGACTTTGCAAAACGTCACGCACCCCGGCAGAAATATGAGAACATTGAAGAAAACAGCAGAGAATATTTCTGCGATTTCAAGGCAAACCGGCAGGGGGTGCAGCACTTTCCCATGGATGCATGGAGCAGGTGCATGAAGCAGGCATCACTTCAGGGTGAAAATGTACTTGTGACGGTTCCGTATAATGGACTTTTAAAGCTCAGGACGACCATTGCCCGCCATCTGAAAGAGAGCAGGGACATGGATGTATCTCCGGCGAATATCATTATCGGTGCCGGAACAGAGTATTTATACGGGCGTCTTCTGCAGCTTCTGGGACATGATGCAGTAATCGCTATGGAGGATCCGGGATACAGAAAGCTGGCAGCAATATCCGGGTCGGCAGGCAATGAATGCCGTTATATTCCCATAGACGATAAAGGCCTCAGGGTAGATATGCTCCATGAAAGCAGGGCAAACGTGGTCCACGTATCTCCGGCAAATCATTTTCCCACAGGGATAACCATGCCTATAGCTAGGCGGGAGGAACTGTTCGGATGGGTGAATGAAGCAGAAGACAGGTATATCATTGAGGATGACTATGACAGCGAATTCCGGTTCAGCGGTCAGCTGATTCTACCGATGTATACTAAGGATGTGAAACAGAGGGTGATATATATCAATACATTTTCCAAGACCCTGGTGCCCTCCATCAGGATCAGCTTTATGGTACTGCCTCCGGCGTTGATGGAAAGATATGTACAGACCATGAATTTCTATTCATGTACGGTTTCAAGCTTCGAGCAGTATGCCCTGGCAGAGTTTATTGAAGAGGGTTATTTTATAAGACATATCAACCGTACCAGAAAAAGGCTGAGGGAGCAGCATGACTGCATACTAAGGGAACTGAAGTCCTGTCCGCTGGCTGACATTGCAGATATTACAGAGCACAATGCAGGAACACACTTTCTGTTGTCAGTAAGAACAGAAATGTCCCGGCAGCAGATTGCAGAGCGGGCGGAAGAACAGGACCTGAACCTGTCATTCTATTCGGATTATACAGTTTTTGCCCAGGCAGGCGGCGTATGCGAGCTGGTAATCAATTATGCCGGCATTGATACGGAGAAAATTCCTGAAGTCGTGAGAAGACTGTGCTGGGTATTTGAAACAGGAAAAGAGATTTGACACTTTTAATAACCTAAGTATAATAAGTATGTAAAATTTAACATTAATGAAAAATATATCAGGAGGAAATCAATATGTTAAACGAAAAAGTAGCAGCGCTGCTGAATGATCAGATCAATAAAGAACTCTATTCTGCTTATCTTTATCTGGACTTCTCTAATTATTATGATGAGCAGGATCTGGATGGATTCAAGAACTGGTATTACATTCAGGCTCAGGAAGAGCGTGACCATGCAATGCTTATGATGCAGTATATGCAGCAGAACGGAGCAAAGGTTACACTCGGAGCAATCGACAAGCCGGACAAGGAGTATAAAAACCTTGACGATGCACTNTCTGCTTACCTCTATCTGGATTTCTCCAATTACTATGATGAGCAGGATCTTGACGGCTTCAAGAACTGGTACTACATTCAGGCTCAGGAAGAGCGCGACCATGCTATGCTCATGCTTCAGTACATGCAGCAGAACGGTGCGAAGGTTACATTAGATGCTATCGAGAAACCGGACAAAGAATACAAGGTTCTTGATGATCCTCTGAAATTCGGCCTTGAGCATGAGATCTATGTAACAGGCCTTATCAATGATATCTATGCAGCAGCATTTGAGATCAAGGATTTCAGAACAATGCAGTTCCTTGACTGGTTCGTAAAAGAGCAGGCAGAAGAAGAAGACAATGCAAGCAGCCTTATCAACAAGTTTAAACTGTTTGCAACAGACGGCAAGGGCCTTCATGCACTTGATCAGGATCTTCAGGCAAGAGTATATTCAGCTCCTTCACTTGTAGTTGGATGATAATATCATATCTGACAGTTTACAAAAATATGCCGGCACGCATTCAGCATGCCGGCTGTTTTCTTGTGTTATTATCATTTGAATATTATGACTAAAGGAATCATAACATATTTAAGATTTTTTATATCCGCACTTGGGGCATACGCCGGACTCGTCCAGTGCTATTCCGCAGAGGGGGCATCGCTCCCTGCTTCCCTGGGGAACATATTCTCTGGATGCGGCATTTACACCGCTGGTAAATGTGAGCTTTGCAATATTTAGTCTGTCCTTCAGCAGATCGTACACGATTTTTATCATGCCTTCTACTGTCATGGTTTCTTTTGTAACTACAAGACGGCAGTCCGGATATGCTGTTGCAAGGTCTGTTCTGAAGGCGTCTCCCTTCATGGTGTTCTGGGGGTGGCCATTCAGGATTCCCTGCTCCTCATATACCTTTAATACAGCAGGCAGCAGAGGATCGTCCTCACGAAGAATCAATGCGTGATCGAAATTTTTCAGCACATTCCATGCGGTTTTCTGAATCTCATTGCACGGAAACACCATATTGACGCCAGGCTCAACACTGTCTTCCACCTCGATGGTAAGAACGCCGGTATGTCCGTGCAGGTACTGTGCCTCTCCATTAAAGCCGTAAAAACGGTGTGCATACTGCAGATCTAATTTTGTAATGCTTCTCATGTCTGTAACCTCCATTATTTTTATTTGCGGATAGAGCGCCGCATACGCTTCGCTAATGATAATAAATATCAATAAGAATAATATATTATAAAATATAAAATGTCAACAATCCGGTTTCCATGAAAATCGGACTCCCGGTTATGGGCAGGAATAACTGAGCAGATTCAGTGGTGTGCAAATACTGATGTGAACAACCGGGATTTTTGCTATAATACACAACATATTATTCACGAGGGATTATTATGAGGTTTTTACACACATCTGACTGGCATTTCGGACGTTTCATGAAGAATACCGGAGATCTGGAAAAAGAACAGAGATTTTTCATAGACCAGATATGTCACATTATTGAAGAAAAAAATATAGATGCAGTTCTGCTGGCAGGAGACGTATATGACAGGGCAATGGCATCTTCAGATACCGTAAAACTGTATGATGAAGCCATTACCGACCTGATCATCCGTCACAGGACTCCTGTTCTCATGGTGGCCGGGAACCATGACGGGGCAGCCCGTCTTGCAGTATGCAATCGTATTCTTGAAGCCGGCGGCCTTCATATATGCGGCATATTAAGCCGGAAAATCCATAAAGTGGAATTTGATGATACAGATGTTTATCTGCTTCCCTGGTTCACTGCCGAAAAAGTCCGTGCACTTTTTCCGGAGGATGAAGAAAAAATAACAGATCTTACACTGGCGTATCAGTATGTATGCGACAGGATCAGGGCAGACTTTGCTCCTGAGAAAAAGCATATTCTTGTGGCTCATGCATTTATAGTTAATGCCGAGACCTCCACAAGTGACCGGTCGGCGGAGATAGGCCTGGCTGCTGCAGTAAGTGCGGGGGTGTTTGAGGGATTCGATTATGTGGCACTGGGGCACATACATAAGCCTCAGGCAATATCGGAAACCATCAGATACAGCGGTACACCCATGCCATATTCTTTCGGAAAAGAGGAAAACCAGCAGAAGAGCGTGGTGATAATCGATACGGAGGCCATGAACATCGAAACAGTCCCGCTGAAGCTTCTGCATCCTTTGAAGACCATTGAGGGGACCCTGGGTGAGATTCAGAACATGGAGGTTACAGAGGAACTGGCAGGCAGTTATATACGCATCAGAGTGACTGATGCATTTCTGGACGGGGAAACACGCCTGAGGCTTGAAAAGAAATTCCCTCTTATGGTTGAGGCTGCGGGAAAACTGTTTGACGATGAAAATGCCGGGATAACCTTAACCAGGGAGGAACTGGAGGAGCTGGAAAATGATCCTGTGGAAATATTCAGGAAATTCTGTGAAGACGAAACTTCTGGGCCGGCGGATGAGCATATGATAAGTCTTTTTGAAGAAGCTTTGAAAGAGTACGAGAAAGGAGATTCTCTGCAGTGAAACCTTTATCTTTGGAAATATGCGCCTACGGACCATATAAGGGTCATGAAGAAATAGACTTTACAAGGCTTTCAGCAGGTGACGGCAAATTCCTGATATTCGGAGAAACCGGCAGCGGCAAGACTATGATCTTAGATGCCATAACCTGTGCATTATTCGGCAATGCAAAAGGAGATGCCCGGGCCAGCCTGCCCGAAATGCGCAGCAACAAGGTGGATAATATCGGAGAGAAAGTCAATACGGAAGTAAAATTCAGATTTGAACTGAAGGGCAGGGAATACAGATTTGAACGCATTCTGGAAATGAAGCGGAAGAATCTGACTGAAAAATGCAATGCTTATATAAAAGATGAAAATGGTATATTCCAGCCCATGTTCGAAAACCCCAGGGAGGCGGATGTTACGGCTAAGGCAGAGGAGCTGCTGGGACTTAACAGAGAACAGTTCCGGCAGGTAATCATTCTTCCCCAGGGTAAATTCGAACAGTTTCTGGTATCAGGTTCGGACCAGAAGCAGGCTATTCTGACCAATATTTTCGGAACAGATAAATGGCAGAAGATTGCAGAAATTTATATGGATAAGGCGCTAAAAAGAAAGGCTCATTTTGACGATATAAAATCCAGAATATGCAATGATCTGGAAAATGAACAGGCCCGTGAAACAGGTGATCTGTATAACCTTATACTTTCGGACAGAGATGCTCTTAAGGAAATGGAATATGCTTACGAGCAGGCGGATTATGATAAGGAGGAACAGGAAATATCAGAAAAAAGAGATATTCTGAATATCTGGGAACGCTGTGAAGCCGCTGAAAACGAGAAGAAGGAACTCATCAGAAAAGAAAAGTTGATCGATGATTACAGGAAGCAGGTGGAGGAGTCTACAAGGGCGGAAACGGTTTATCCTTTTTTGAAAGACCGGAACGACCTGGAAAAGCGAATTGCTGAAGAAAAAAATAAATTAACTGAAAAAGAGAAAAAAGAGCTTCCGGATAAAACAGTATTTTTTAATCATGCTGAGGCTGAAATAAAAAATCATCAGGAAAGAAAGAAGGAAATTGATGATGTCAGAAGCATGAAGATCATTCTTGAAAATAAACGCATCAGTTATGAGAAAATAACCGAAAAACAGAGGGCATGGGAAACTGCTGTCTCAGAATTCAGGAAGGCTGCAGAGAATGAACTGTCAGCGAAGACGGAGTATGAAACAGCAGAAGCTGATATGAAAACAGTCTCTGACTGCTGGATGGAGCAGCAGAGGAAAACAACTGAGTATACGGGCCGGTATATTGCAGGTATCGGAGGAGAACTGGCAAAAACACTGCAGGAGGGCAAGCCCTGCCCTGTATGCGGCAGTGTCCATCATCCGGACAAGGCCCGGATTTCGAATGATGCCATATCAAAGGAAGTTCTGGATGAACAGCGCAGACAGGAAAATTTAGCCGGAGACAGGTTTAATGCCGCAGACAAGGTATATAAAGCGAAAAAGGATGAATACGAGACGAAAAAGAACGCTGCATCAGCTGCAGATATGAAGGCGAAGCTTGCCGGGCAGGCACTTAAAACAGCAGAAAAGGATCTGATAGCCGGTATCTCAGATATTGCTGAACTGAAGAACCGGATATCTGAAGCAGATTTATGTATCCGTCAGTATGAAAACAGAGAAAAGGAACTTTATGAAGAAAAAGACAGAGCTGTAAAAGAACTGACAGCCGTCAGAACAAGTATCCGGGACATCAATAAAACTATTTGCGAATTAGAAGAACAAAGAAACAATTCCGATGAAAAACTTAAGGCTGCACTGGCAGAACAGGGATTGACCCATGAGAGGCAGGTGGCTGAAATGTTGCTGCAGCCCCGGCAGAAAAATGAACTTCAGAAGGAAATATCAGAGTACTGTGCGAATCTGAAAAAATGCACAGATACAATAAATGAACTGGCTCCGAAGCTGACAGGGGAAAGGCCTGACAGACTGGCTCTGGCAGAGCGGATTGCAGAAATCAGAAGGATAAGAG
>JABUTA010000051.1 GCA_021443845.1 Parasporobacterium sp. | reverse complement strand
CCTGATGGATTCTTCTCTTTTTCCGGCTGTACCTGAGGCTGCGGTTCAGGCTGTGGCTCTGGCTCTGGCTCCGGCTGTGGTTGTGGTTCAGGCTCAGGCTGTGTATAAGGATTACCCGTCGCGATAACCTCAGTAAGAGATATCCACCCTGCACTTCCTCCGTATGATACCTGTCCCCATGTAAGCCCGTCATACATATTCTGTGCAGTCTGCTGAACATGAAGATATTCACCGTTATATATAGGATATACTATGCCGTATTCAAGGCCGGGTCCGTACCGGAAATTAACATATCCGTCCCATGCACTTACAACTACCCAATAGTCAGCATACTGATAATTATAATCTCCGCCTCCTGCGGCGTCAGCCATAACATTTAAAGGAAATGCCGTGCATATCATGCATATTACCGCTATTATGATTCCGATATGTTTTTTCATTAAACCGTCCTCCGTTTTAATTATATATTTATAACCGTTCTGTTATTTATACGTATTATGCGAGAATCGTCAATATTACAGGAAGCAGCAATCCTGCCCCGTATGATGCTCCGTTCAAAGTCAGGGACATAAGAAAGTATGGTTTTCTTTCACTGATAAAGTGAGAAAACAGCTTCCATTCAGCCAGCAGTACCGCTATTTCAGCCAATATCACTATGACCAGCCTCACATCAGCTGATGATATCATCCTGTAGGATATAAGCCGGAGTATACTTACAGCAGGATTGGTTATGGTATTTATCCATAATACCGCCAGAATGCTTCGACCGGACCTTACACCCCATATCAGGGCAGCTGTAATTTCCACAACTATAGTAATAATATAAGGAATCAGAAAGAATCTTGCAATAAACATCTTATTCTGTCTCTTCCTGTATTGAGTTTTTTTTCATAATTACCGCCCCGGCCAGCAATATCAGCGAAATCAGACATAATATTGTCATCCCTGCCGGAGATGACAAAGGCCGGATATTAAACATCATAGTCGGAAGTGTACCGAGAAATAATGCCATCATCAGAGTTCCGAAGGCAAATCCCGGAAATTCCTTCCACTGCTCCGCAATCAGAGTCAGTGTAATCGGCATGGTCATATTGAAAAGCAGTATGGATGCACAGCCCACCACAGGACTTAACGGTGACCATAATGACAGTATGGCCGCACCTCCAAGTGAAATAACAGATGCCGGCATTACACCGATCCTGTCTGCAGCTATTCCACCTAAGAATTTTCCTGCTGCAACACAAAGCGTAAAAATCAATCCCGTTAAAAATGTATTATTCCACGAGTATACCGTAATGCATCCATAATATGATCTTATCACCACAACGGCAAATATCATTAGGGAAATTATAATCATCCTTACGCCGGTCTTCTGCCGTGAAATCAATGACTTCTCTGAATATTTCCACTGTCTGATCGTAAAATACAACAGTAATGCTGTGCTTAAGGACAGAATTATCAGCATAATTGTAAAATATACCGAACGATAATTTCCTGCCATACTCCGCCCGAGAAAAACCCCCATTGCTCCTGCAGCAATAAATATTCCCGAAGGGCCGTATTTACTGTCTGAATCCTTAAGGACCTGCCTGCCGCCTCCCAGATGGAACAGCCCGTTCCCCAGACCCAGGATTATTACTGATGTCCATGGCGAGGGTATTGCCAGATAATTAACCAGAAGTATCATGCATCCCAGAAGTGATGCGGCCGGATTTTTACCGATAAGATCAACAAAAAATCCCAGAACCATGGGAGCCCCGAATGCTAATAGATTATATACTATAGCTGCCTTCACACATTCTGCAGAACTTCCCAGCCTGACGTATACCATTCCCATCAGATAAAAAATGCACGAAAGGTCAACAATGAAATGTATCACCGTATAAACAGAAAGATTAAGTTTTCGATTCAATACACTCATGTTCTGCTGCCTTTTGTAATTCTATATTTTTATATTATACTTCATGTCTTTTTAAATATATACTGTATCGGTAATATTTCGCATATTTCCCGTAAATATTAATATAAAAATTCAACCGGGCTTCAGGCATTTGCCAAAACCCGGTCTGTGTGAAGATTGTCTTATATGTTACCTGCACTATAATGCGAAATCAAAAACAATTCTCCGATTAATCACCGATCACCATGCCGACTCCGCCATAGATGCCTGCCAGATTACCCAGAGTAGCCAGCTTCAGTTCTGTACCTCTTGAAGCATGGAATGCATACTCCTTGAAGTATTTTTCAATGGTGTCTGTAAGGATGGGGCCTGATTTGGACATACCTCCGCCCAATACAAATACCTCAGGATCCGCAACACATGAAACAGTTGCCAGAGCTCTTCCGAGGATGCGCCCTACTTCATCAACCATATGAAGGGCAGCTTCATCTCCGGCTTTGGCTGCATCAAATATTACCTTTGAGCTGAGAGTCTCCGCATCTCTGAGTACTGTCTTCACTTCAGGATTCTCTGCAAGATACTTTGCTGTGATTCTTGTGAATCCGTTCGCTGAGGCATACTGTTCAAGGCATCCCTTTTTGCCGCAGCCGCAGGTTTCCGTCTCCCCTTCCATTGCTGGGATATGACCTATTTCGCCTGCTGCACCGTGAGCACCTGCAACAATCTTTCCGTCTACTATTACACCGCCGCCGACTCCGGTACCAAGGGTGATCATTACAACATTTCTGTAGCCTTTTCCGCCGCCCTGCCACATTTCACCCATGGCAGCAACATTTGCATCATTACCGGCTTTAACCTTCAGCCCTGTGAGTTCACTTAATATCTGTTCAACATTGATGATTCCCCAGCCCAGGTTTACGCACTTGAAAACGGTTCCGTCACTTCCTACAGGTCCCGGCACACCCATTCCGATGCCTTCAACATCGTCTGCAGAAATATCTTTCTCTGAAAGCTTTTCTGAAATGGATCTGCTGATATCCGGAAGAATAGCTACTCCGTTATTTTCTGTCACTGTGGGAATCTCCCATGTGTCCAGAAGTGTTCCGTTTGTCTCAAAAAGACCCATTTTGACTGTGGTTCCGCCGATATCAACACCAAAAGCATATTTTTTCATTGTCTGAGTTCTCCTGTTTTTAAAATTATTCTTCAAAAGCTATAGATTTTCCGGTACGCCCTGATTCGCGGACTGCATCCATAAGAGCAAATACTCTTCTGCATTCCGGTATCTTTACAAGGAATTCCTCTTCTCCCCAGTATGCCTTACGATAGTTTTCAAAGAACATATCGTGAGTAGTTCCTGCCATAGGAAGCTCTTCTACCGCAAGCTTACCTTCTGCAGGCGGTCCGAATGACCTTGTCGGTCCCGCAGCAGTCATGGTACGCTTGTCCCCGGCATTCTTGAGAAGAGAAGTGGTTCTTACTATCTTTCCCTGAGGCCAGAAGCCATCTTCATAAGCAGATCCCTTATTACCGGAAATCATCCAGTGACGTTCAAACCAGTGTTCATCATTTTTGTCTGTAAGATAGTATGTTCCCAGTTCTATTTCTGCGAGAACATTGTTATCGAATTTCATAAGGATCTTGAAATAATCATCAACTTCAAAGTTGATAACATTTCTTATATCAGCATAAAGTGAAACCACTTTATGTCCTTCCATCATCCAGAGAACCTGGTCAATAAGATGAACTCCCCAGTCAAGGAGCATTCCGCCGCCCTGATCGATATGTACATGCCAGTCGTGCATATTTCCGTTGTGTCCGTAAAGACTGCTCTTGATGGAATAAACATCTCCCAGAGTTCCTGAGTCATATACATTCTTCATGGTTCTGAAGTCCGGGTCAAAGCGTCTCTGATGATGGATGGTAAATTTGACACCACATTCCTCTGTTACTTTTACCATATCATCTATTTCTTCCAGACTCATGGCAATAGGCTTCTCACAGATAATATCCTTACCTGCCCGGGCAGCCTGGCATACAAGGTCATGATGATAGATATTATTAGCTGCTATAAGAACTACATCCACATCAGGATCAGCTATCAGTTCTTCATTGCTTGCGTACCGTTTCAGTCCTTCCGCAACATCTTCGAGCTGTTCCGGATCAACGTCTGAAAAACCCACCAGTTTAAATCCCGGCTGTTTCAGAAGCATTGTCTCGTGCTCATGACCCATAAATCCATGGCCGATAATGGCTATTCTGATATCCTTCATATTTTTACCTCATAAAATTCTTTCTTCCGGTACTCCGGAGTAGTCACCAACTGCTGCTAAAGGTATCAATATCATCAACCTGATACTCTTTATATTAATAACATTGATACCCCGACATTACTGCTTCAGGTAATGCCAGCGAAAAACTGCCTTAATATCCGGAATCCGGCGGCTGTCTGCCGCCGGATCCTTAAATAACTTATTACAGTCTGATTTCCTTGCCTTCTGCTGCTGATTTGTAGATAGCATCAAGGATCTGTGTTACTACAAATGCCTGCTCAGGCTTTACGCATGGATCTGTATCGTTGATGATGCATTCCATCCACTGCTTGCACTCGATGTCCTTAGGTTCTGATGAGCCGCCTTCGAAGAATGCGATGGTACCTGTCTCAGACATCTTCTGCTCTACCAGGTTGCCATGGTATGTGCCGTTTACGATAAGGTCGTACTCACGTCCTGTTGCATTGCCGCCTGCCATGCATCCTACAATCTCAGCGCCGCCTTCAGTACCGCAAAGTGTACATGCTGCTTCTCTTGAATCCTTCATGTTGATAGCCCATGCTGCCTCAAGGAATACTGTTGCGCCGTTTTCGAACTTAACATAACCGAATGCAGAATCTTCTACCTCGAAGGTTTCCGGATCCCACTCGCCGAACATGTTGCCCTGAGCTGCCAGTGCTGAATGTCCCAGCTTCTCGTATACAGAACCTACTACTGATACAGGTTTGTAGTTGTCCATGCACCATAATGTAATGTCAAGTGCGTGTGTTCCTATATCGATAAGAGGTCCGCCGCCCTGGAGAGCCTTGTTCGGGAATACGCCCCATGTAGGAACTGCTCTTCTTCTGATTGCGTGTGACTTTGCGAAGTAGATATCGCCGAATTCGCCTGCTTCACATGCCTTGTGAAGGAGCTGTGTATCCTGACGGAATCTGTTCTGGTAACCGATAGTGAACTTCTTGCCTGATTTCTTCCATGCATCAAGCATAGCCTGAGCTGCTTCTGTGTTGTGAGCCATAGGCTTTTCACACATAACATGCTTGCCTGCTTCGAAAGCTGCAACGGTGATAGGGCTGTGAGCAACGTTCGGTGTACATACATGAACAACGTCGATTGTCTCATCCTTTAATAACTCTTTATAGTCAACATAGTACTTTGCACCCGGAACACCGTACTGTTCGCATGCAGCCTTTGCACGTTCTTCGATGATGTCGCAGAATGCAACCATTTCGCAAAGGTCCTTCTGGCCTGCAAGTGCCGGAAAATGTTTCTGGTTAGCGATACCGCCGCAGCCGATAACTGCTACTCTTAATTTAGCCATGATAATTACTCCTAACTGTATATAATTACTATTTGATAAATACTTACCTTAAATGCATGCTGAAATTCATCATGCATTTTTCTGATTGACCGCAGCCTTTTCATTGAGTCTGCTGAGTCTTCTGCTGAGGAACAGAGTGAATCCTACTGAAAGCAGAAGAACGATACCCATGATCAGCTGAACGTAACCTGCTTCAATATTAGCAACCTTGAGACCATTCTGAAGGATGATAATAGTGAATGCACCGATGATGATCTTATAGAGCTGTGATTTCATACCGCCGCTAACAGGAATACCGCCTATGAACATTACCATCATAACGTTCATTTCGAAGGATACACCTGCTTTGTTGTCGAAACCGCCGAGACGGGCTGAATTGAAAACAGATGCAAGTGCACACAGCAGACCTGAAATTACAAATGCGGCAAATTTTACTTTTGAAACATTGAAGCCTACATGCTTCATTGCTGTTTCATTCTCACCGATACCCTTAAGATATGTACCGAATGGTGTATAATTATAAACAAATAACACCACCAGGAACAGGATGATAAGGAATATGATCTTGAACCATACATTATCGATGAACTTGATTCCTTCAGGACATACAGCTCTCTTATTAAGGAATAATGATCCGTTAAGTCCCTTATATGCAAGCATTAAAGCCAGTGACATCATGAATGTATTTGCTTTGAATTTAGTATTCAGGATACCAAGCAGCGCACCTGATGCAATACCTACGAGCAGAGCAACCGGAACCATTGCCCATACACCCCATGCCTGACCTGCATAGCAGCCGAGACCGCCTGCCAGACAAAGGAGAGCTCCGTGTGTAATATCAGTACTTCCGATAGTAGTTACAAATACCATACCAAGGCCGGCTACCATCCAGTTGAATGCCTGGTTGAATAACGCCTCTATATTGTTTCCGGCGTACATTGTTCCCCAGCCGGCAACAAAACCCATGATAATGATGATCGCAGCCAGGATCATGAACGGTACAACTGTCAGCCATGGAAAAGTCTTTTTCGTCTTCATTACAGCATTACCTCCACAATCTTTTCTTCTACAAAGTCTGTTGTTCTGCTGAGCATTCCTGCCATCTCATGATCTTTCATGACCAGAAGTCTGTCGGACATACCCATTGCTTCGGGAAGCTCGTCGGAAATAAGAATAATACCGATTCCGCTTTCCTTCATTTTCTTCAGTACTCCGTAGATATAAGCCTTAACGCCGATATCAACACCACGGGTCGGGCAGTCGAGGATTACATAATCCAGATCCTGCACCAGCCAGCGGCTTAAGTTAACCTTCTGTTTATTACCGCCTGAAAGGCTTTTAACTACCTGCCCGAGTCCCGAAGACTTGATTTCGAAATCAACAGAAGCCTTCTGAGAAAGGTCATTAACCTTCTTAGGGCTCAGGAACTTAGCTGCTCCTGCAAGAAGTCTTACGTTAGGGACGGAAATGTTCTGTCCGATAGATGCGTCAAGCATAAGTCCGTCTTTGTCACGGTCCTTTGAAAGGTATGCTCCCTTGGTCTTTATCATATCCAGAGGTTTCTTCAGCTGAACTTTACCCGGAACATATTCCACAGTACCTGTTCTGTGTTCTGAGATACCGAAAAGTGCCGGTCCTACCGAATGGATACCGCCGTCAGAAAGACCGCATACACCGAGGATCTCACCTTTGTGAAGTTCAAAATTGATATCCACAAGTTCGCCCGGAACATTAAGGTGTTCTACCCTGAGAACCACTTCATCAGAGTAAATTTCCTCCTGGTCTGCACGGTAATAGTCACCTGATACTTCACGTCCGATCATAAGCCTCTTCAGCTCATCCATTTCATATTCCTCGGAACGTCTTGTATCAATGATCTTACCATCACGGAGAACTGAAATATGGGTACATATCTCAACCATTTCCTCAAGGTCATGAGTTACCATGAGAATAGTTCCGCCGTTTTCCGGTGATGTGAATTTCTTTATGAAATCATAGAGTACCTTACGGTTATCATGTGAAAGTGCCTGTGAGATTTCATCCAGTATAAGGAACTTCGGATCTATTGACAGGGCTCTTGCAAGCTCGAGGACCTTTCTCTGCTCTATAGACATGTTGCCTGCAACACCTGTCATAGGTACTTTTGTAAGATTCCATTTTTCAAACTGTGCTTCAGCTTCCTTCTTGATCGCATTAAGATTAAGAAGTCCGCCCTTCGCAAACTGCTTTGTTCTTCCCAGGAACATGTTGAGTACAGGATCCATAGAACCTACTACACCAAGTTCCTGAAGTACCATTGACACCTTATGTGCATTGGCATCAACAGGGCTCTTTGGTGCATACTCCTGACCATTGAGGTACATCTTTCCGCTGGTAGGCTTCTGGATACCGCATATCATGGATGCCAGGGTAGATTTACCTGAGCCGTTTTCTCCTGCAAGACCTAATACAGCACCTCTGGGAATCTCAATATTCAGGTCATCATTGGCTTTGGTGGCACCAAAATATTTGCACAGATGCTCTATTTTCAATACGATATCTGCCATTATTTAGCCACCCCCTTGTATCCGATACGTGAAAGCACGCCGCAAATAACAACGATTGCACCGAGAACTACTTCCTGAAGTGTTCCTGCTTCAATCTTGAGTTTTGTCATGAAGTCAACTAATGCCATAATGAAAATACCTGCAAAGAGTACGCCGACAGGTTCACTTACGAATGAGTTAAGTGACTGGGCAAGCATTACTATGGCAAGAGCCTTGAAGATAGTTGTGAGGCTGGCAAGACCTGTAGAGCCTTCTACCTTGCCGCCGTAGCTTATATAGCAGATTGAACCTACTGCTACACAAAGTGCGCCTATAACTATTGCAACGATAAGAGCTTTTCTTCTGTTGATACCAACTGCAGATGCAACTGCAGGGTCGCCGCCGATAGCCTTCAGCTCAACACCGATGGTTGTTCTGTTCTGTAAGATATAAACAATAACGAACATTACCAGCATTATGATAACATTCCACGGCCAGGTGCCCAGAACCTTAAGTTCCTTGGGAAGGTTGATAACAGATGAACCCAGTGACTTGGATGCCGATGCTGACCATATTGCAAGGATTGCTTCAAATATGAGTCCGCAGCCTAATCCTGCGATCCATCCCGGAATCTTGAATACTTCCGAACATAATACTACTGCAAGTTCACATGCTACGATTACAACAAGTGGTGCAATAATGAGGCCTACATATCCCCATCCTGCCTGGACAGCCAGGATTGCACCTACGTTTGCACCCAGGGCAACCTGTGCACCGATTGAAAGGTCTACCAGACCTGAACCGAATATAAATGTCATACCCCACGCAACGCATACAGGAAATACGCACTGTCTGAGAATGTATATACCGTTATTCAGACCTCTCTCTGAAAAGCTGAACATCTTCCATCCTGTAATGGCATCCATGACAACGATAGCCACGATGAACACCAGAAGCAACAGAAGTCTTACAGCTGTCATGCTGCTGAATAATCCTTTTTTTGCCGTTTTAGCCATAATTTCCTCCCACTTTTTAATTTCGGCGGTCTCCATTTAAGAAGACCGCCGAGTGGTTCAATAACAGGATTTTATTTATTAACCTTCTCCAAAGTCAAACAAATCCGGTTTTCGATGTATTATTACTGTACTCCGAGAGCTGCTGCACGTTCTTCAAGATTGTAGTTCTGGATAGCTGCTACGAAATCATCATATGTGCCGTTAACCAGAGCTGCTGTCTCTTCTGCTGTGTAGAACTGTCCGCTTTCGCTGAGGAATACTGACTTGAAGAGTTCATACTGTTCTGCAGGAACTTCGAATGGCTGGATATCTGTGATGTAAGGAACATTGCCGTCAGCATCAACGAGCTTGTTGCCATGGAGATATGCTTCCATAAGAACTGATGCAAAGTAGCCTGCTACCCAGAAGTCACCGTTGATCATTTCGATCTTGCCGTCTGCTTCATACTCAAGTGCTACAGCATCAAGTCCTGATGTAACAACAGGGATGCCTACCATGCCGGTGTTTTCAAGAGCGTTAGCTGCTGCAATACCGTAGTCAGAGCCTGTACCATAGATGAAAACAGGTTCTTCAGCCATCATGGAAGCTTCAAGTCTTGTCTGAGCGTCATTACCGTTTTCTGAGTAAAGAATGTCGATAACTGTTCCGCCGTTAGCCTGGAATGTTTCAAGGAATGCATCAAGTCTAGGTGTGTCAGAAGCATCTCCCTTAGAAGGTGTACCAATGAGAACTGTATCCCAGCCCTTAGCTACAGCATAATCAGCGATCTTCTGTCCGTATACTGCGTTTGCCGGGCAAACTGCACCAACGAATAAAGGATTAGATTTTACTCTTTCAGCGATTTCAGGATCCTGAGGAACCTTGTCAACTAATACGAAAGGAACATTGTACTTAGAGCAGATACCGATGAATGCATCATAAAGTGAATCATCAGGGATCCAGAGGCAAACGCCGTCGCAGCCTGCGTTGCACATGTTCTCAACGTCAGCGATCATGGTCTCAACCTGGAAGTTTGCATTTGTCTGCATAGGTGTGTCACCCATCTGAACGATCGGGAAGTCAGTGTTGTTAGCAAGTGTTAAAAGTGCATAAGATGCTGAACCGAAAAGATTGTAGCCAACCATGTAGCTGTCTTTTTCTGCCTGAGCTTCTTCTGCAAATGCTACTGTAGAGAATGCTGTTAC
>JABUTA010000050.1:35765-38932 GCA_021443845.1 Parasporobacterium sp. | reverse complement strand
CAGCATTTATTTCTTCCAAAGTCATTTCTGAAGTTCCGTTTTCAGCAGCGGCAGTACTTAATTCCCTGAGAGCTCTTGCCGCTCTTTGAGCTTTAAAATCATTTTCAGACAAGGTCATTCTCTTTCCCCATACAAAATTAAAATTTAAAGTTTACTTATAGTCTACTTTTAAAGTCTACCTGAATATTATCCCATGTCCTGCCCGAAGCTTCATACATTGCCTGTACTTCTGCTACAGTGTTTCTCGACACCCCTAACACCTTTGACATCTTCCTTCCGCTTAAATCTTTTCCAAGAAGCTCTAAAATGCCTCTTACTTTTGTCTTTTTGAACATAAAAAGACCTCCTGATAGTTATTCGGAACATAAATTCCTGTGATTACTATAAAAAGATCTGTTGTTGAATCAACACTATATGTTGTGGTGGCTCTGAAGCGGGCTAATATTCAAATGAAAACGCCCTGCGCTTTCATTTTATCTTCGTCCATTTTAGCCCGGTCTGGATTCATAGACGATATAAAGACTCCCGTTCTTCTTTAGTAGGTGCTCTCACATTATCGCCCCTTTTTTATCTGCCTATGCCTTGTGGCCGCCTATCTGGGAGTTACGGCTCCTTGCTGTTGCGCCTTCTTTCATGCTGGTCCCCTTAAGGATGGCATTTTTGCCGAATCTTGTCCTTATATCAAGTATTGCCTGCTGGCGGCGGTGCTCCTGTTCAAGCTCCCTGTCCTTCTCTTCCTGCTGCTTTTTCATGGCTGCAAAGTCCGTGAAGAGATCCAGCTGCTCGCCGTAGTGTGAGGATTGCCCGGCTTCCGGTTCCGGGACTACCTTGCAGGCGGTCACATACATCCTTCTGATGAGGAGTGCGGGATCTGTTATACGCATGAAGAGCGTGACTGCAGCTTCTGTTATCATCCTCGACGATGATGTCTGCCTTTCCAGGTTTATGGTACCATGGGCACTTTTCGGTACCTTTCTTCCGTATCGGTCAGTCTCTGTTTCACCATCATATCCGGTGTCATGAAGGGACAGATTCTCTATATCATATCCTGCCGTTATGGTCAGCTGGTCTGTCACGAGACCTTTGTCCACCAGGTCCATTGCAATGGCATCTGCCATTTCCATTATGACGACCAGTGCCTTATCATTGGTATAGGGTTCCTGGAGCACCTGCCCTGAACCGATGGAATTGGTGTCAGGCTTATATGCCTTGATGTCAGATATGCAGACAGGTTCCCTTCCCCAGGCATGGTCTATGAGAAGCTCCGCATTCACACCGAACAGCCTGTACAGGCTGTCCTCATTATATAATGACCTCAGGGCGATATCCCCCATAGTGAACATGCCGTGGCTTTCCAGCCTGTCGGCAATCCCCTTCCCCACCCGCCAGAAGGATGTAAGGGGCCTGTGGCTCCATAAGTTCCTGCGGTACGACATTTCATCCAGTTCGGCTATACGTACCCCGTCACTATCAGCCGGCATTTTCTTTGCCACTATGTCCATTGCTATCTTGGCAAGGTACAGGTTCGTGCCTATGCCTGCCGTGGCAGTGATGCCTGTCTCGGCAAGGACGTCCTTTATCATTGTCATGGCCAGTTCATGGCCGGTCATGTGATAGGTGCTCATGTATCCTGTCGCATCGATGAATACCTCATCAACAGAATATACATGGATATCTTCAGGGGCAATATATCCCAGGTAAACCTGATATATCCGGGCACTGACTTCCATGTAGCGGGCCATCCGGGGCACTGCAGTTATGAAGGATATCGCTTTGGACGGATCATCTTGGAGGACCCGGCTGTCATGGGATTCTCCTTTGAATGACTGAAGGCCGGACCTTGCAAGACGTATCCTGTTTGCTTCCTTTACGGTCCGGACAGCCTCAAAAAGCCTTGCCCTCCCCGAAATCCCGTATTGTTTCAGGGATGGGGATACTGCAAGGCAGATGGTCTTCTGGGTCCTGCTCTCATCAGCGACCACAAGATTGGTTGTGAGGGGGTCAAGGCCTCTGTCCATGCATTCCACTGATGCATAGAATGACTTGAGGTCTATCGCAATATATGTTCTGTCCATAGTCATGTTCCGGCTTCCCCGGTTCCTGGGCTGTGCTTTATCATTACTTTTCATAATGGACCTTCGCCATCATTGTATCCTGTGATCTCGATGTCCGAGATGTCACTGACAGGAACCCGTTCCCCTGAGAGGAAGACAATCTCACCCTTAAATGTATCGATCTTTTTTACCTCGCCCGTGAATGAACGGTACTCTCCCCCATCCTTACGGGAATCAGGAACGAAATAAGTCACGGTGACGGAAAGGGTGTTCCTGATACCGGCATTTATCAGAGCCAGCTTCCTGTTCAGCTCCTCTGCCTCAGTGTCGGAAAGCTCCCGCTTATGCTCGGTAAGCCTTCCTGCTTCCTTTATTGCTTCCCCATAACCTGTAAGAGCGGCAAAGGGCAGGAACTGAGCAGCCCTCTTATACATGGACATGTGAGGGCGTTTGTCCGAACCGTGATATTCATAATTTATGATACTGTTATAATCTCCCATAAAAGGTATGACTTGGTATTCCGCAAGCCTGAACTCCTGACGTCATCTTTTTGTACGTCTGTTAAAGTAATATCTGCAGCACATGGTCAGTCAATATTCAGAATACCTCCGACCTGATTGTGTTCATTACCAGCTTTGTCTTCGGCAGACGCTCGGCATATTCTTCAACCGACTGAAAATCAAGATCGTATATCAGCCGCCGGCAATTTCCCAGTATTTCCTTCAATTACTATTTAACGCAGTGTAATCAATGTAATCGGATTGGCAAACTCAACAATCAGATCCACATCACTATCCGGCCTGTTTTCATTTGATGCACGTGATCCAAATAATATTACTTTTGTGATTGAGTATTTTTTCACAAGGGATAATACTGCTCTTTTAATTGTTTCATTTGTCATCCGTGTGTCCTCCTGTTTTTTTTGCATTTTATCACGTAGCCGGTGCACAATACACTTTTATCTGATCCCCGGCCGCGTAAGCTTTTACTCAGGTTTAAATGGGCAGAGTCACCCTGGATGTGATCAAGAATTATCATTACTGACTTTATATCATATCCTTTATCTTTGCAACTACCTGATAGCACGGTGCCAGATCGTCTGTCAAGGCACGC
>JABUTA010000050.1:14578-27751 GCA_021443845.1 Parasporobacterium sp. | reverse complement strand
TTGTCTAAAATCCATGAATTTGCGCTGCCGCATACTATCAGCATCAGATTTTTTCTGTGACATCCCCAATTATTCCAGAAGCCTTCAAAAGCCTGCATAAATCCTGATCTCGGAGTATCTAACCATGGTAATTCATCAATAAAAACAACCTGTCTGCTGCCATTATCGATCCTTTGCAAAAACTTTTCCAATAAAAGAAATGCTTCCATCCATGAAACAGGTTTTTCAGTTATTTCCATTCCCTGCATGACCAATGAATTGTAAAAGTTTTCAAGCTGTGCATTCATCACTCCATATGACTCACCCTCTGCAGGAGCCAATCCTGCATGCCTGAACGTAATCCTTTCGCCGAACACTTCATCCACAAGATATGTTTTTCCCACTCTGCGCCGACCATAAATTGCGACAAACTCTGCCTTGTTCTTATCATACAGCTTATTTAATTCCTTAATTTCGTTTTGCCTGCCAACCATGTTTTTTCCCATCAAAACAGCGTTATTATTGCCATTTTTCTATTCAGAGCCGTTTTTATTGTTATGATACTTCCATTTAAATCGGCTGTCAAACTGTTATTTTGTATTTCGGAGCCGTTTTGTTTATTTGTGTTCAGTTCCCTGCCGGCGTTATGTTTGTATATATATTTGCTTTCTGTTTGAATTTTGCCTTTCCAAAATTCTGTTTTTCAATCCGGCAGCTGCCCAACATGCGACATCCATTTGCACTCGGTAATGTCCATATCTGTAAATGTTGCTTTGAAGGAAGAATCATCCGGACTGCATGCGTATATGCCGAACCTGATTCTGTCCGCAGCATCCCACATATGACAAATTCTGATTTATCAGATTTATCAATTGAATAGAAATATCTGCAACCAACCGAGCTATATGGCTAAGCATACTTTCCGTGGCCTTTTCATAACGGTCTGTTTCTTAGCCGATCAGCTTTATGCCAGCAGTTCCCAAGTTCGCAGGAAGAAAAGGAATGACACAATCAAGGGGCATACTGAGCCGAAATGCCTGCTTCCTGATTGGTGTCTGCATGTACGGTACCCAAATACCCTTTTTGTAATGAAAATGTATTATCGTCTTACTCATGAATTACAACATGTTCATAATAAATCACTTTTGATGTTAGTGCCTTCATGCTCAAGAAGCCATCTCTTCCTGTCAATTCCCCCTGCATATCCTGTGAGGCTTCCGTCTGCCCCTATAACGCGGTGACATGGAATAATGACAGATATGGCATTATGCCCGACAGCACCACCCACCGCCCGGGCAGACATTTTTTCCAGACCCTTCTTTTTCGCAATCTCTGCCGCAATTTCGCCGTAGGTCATTGTATGACCGTATGGTATGGTCAGCATTACTTCCCAGACACTCCTTCTGAAATCTGAGCAGACCATATTCATTTCAGGAGTAAACTCCGGAATTCTCCCGCTGAAATAAATATCCAGCCAGCACTTTGTGTCATGAAAAACCGGCAGATCTTTTTCAATGCTTTCTTTTTCAATGGTATCGGGAAAATATTTCTGACCGTCAAACCATAGACCGGTAAGAGCCTTCCCGTCACTTCCCAGGGTTATACCCCCAAGAGGCGAATCGTAATGCCATATATAATTCATCTCTCTTCTCTCTTATTCTTTTTTCTTTATGAGATTTTATATCAAACAGCCTGTAAATCACAATAAGCAAAGCTGCTGATTTTTAAATCCATAATTCTAAACGCTGCCTGCCTCATATGCTGACATGTGCAGCTTTACTGTTGTATAATGCAAAATGACAGGGTTAACCGGATATTTACCGAAAATGCCCCGGGCAATGTTCAAATACATATCAATATCAGACATCAGCAGCCGTAGCTATATAATCAGCAGGACATCATAAACCAAAGAACAATGCATAAATATACAGAAGAAGAACTCAGAGAATTAATTGAAGGAAATCCGGTTCTTGCCGGAATAAAGGCCTGCAGGGAGATCTGGTGGGAGAATCCCCACTGTAGCGACCCTGCCTTTGCCCGGGACGCTGAAGGCGTGGATGTTGACGAAGCCGAAGCCAGACTGCTCCGTTTTGCCCCGCTGATCCGAAAACTGTTCCCGGAATGCGGGACCGGCATTATTGAATCGGAGCTTATCCATGTACCGAAACTGCAGGAAGCTCTGCTGCCGGATACCCGTATACCCGGCAGAATGTACATTAAGATGGATGCAGATCTGCCCATCTCCGGTTCCGTAAAGGCCCGGGGAGGCATCTATGAAGTTCTTAAGTTTGCCGAAAAACTGGCACTGGAGAATGGGCTCCGCCCTGAGGACGATTACTCTGTCCTGGCAGAAAAGAAGTATACTGATATTTTCAGACAGTATACAGTGGAGGTGGGCTCCACCGGAAACCTGGGGCTGTCCATCGGAATGATCAGTTCCGCTCTGGGCTTTGGCTGTACGGTTCACATGTCTGCAGACGCAAAGCAGTGGAAGAAGGACCTTTTAAGATCCAGAGGGGTTAATGTTATGGAATATGACTCGGATTATGAGGAGGCTGTTGCCCAGGGCAGGGCTGCCAGCGAGAGCAATCCGAACAGTTATTTCATAGACGATGAAAATTCACCCCATCTGTTCGAAGGCTATGCCGTTGCAGGAAGAAGGGTAAAGGAGCAGCTGAATGGAATGGGCATCAATGCTGATCCTGCCCACAGGATCTATCTGATAATTCCCTGCGGTGTAGGCGGTGCGCCGGGCGGAATCACCTACGGCTTCAGGCAGGAATTCGGGGAAAATGTTTATGTTTTCTTTGCCGAACCCACACATGCGCCCTGCATGACTCTTGGTCTGGCATCGGGACTCCACAACAGAATATCCGTAAAAGACCTGGGAATCGACGGAATGACCGAAGCCGACGGACTGGCAGTAGGCCGCTGCTCAGGACTGGTGTCAGGGCAGATGGGAATGCTGCTGAACGGCTGCTTTACTGTAGCTGACGATAAGCTGTTCAGAAGACTTGCCCAGCTTAAGGATCTGGAAGGTCTGTTCATCGAACCATCCTCCTGTGCAGGTCTGGAAGGACTGCAGTACGTGATCAGGGGAGGAAAGACTTTCCCTGCACCGGACGAAAATTCTATTATCATAATATGGGCAACCGGTGGCAATATGATGCCTGAAGAAGAAAAAACCCGCTGTTATGAGCGGGGTGTTAAATAACACATATGATATATCCTATCTTCCTGAAAGCTGTTCCAGCATATCCTTTTTCAGTGATATCCAGTCAATCTTTCCGTTGGCCAGCAGCGGAAACTCCGGGTAAAATACATAATATACCGGAATCTTAAAGGGTGCCAGCCTGTCCTCAAGGTATTTCCTGAGATCCTCCGGATCCGGATTCTGTCCCTCCGCCGGGATCACACAGGCAGCCACTTCTTCCCCCAGGATCTCATGGGGCACACCCATGACCTTTACATCCCGGACCTGAGGATGCGTGACCAGAGCCGCAGCAACTTCATTTGGCATGATGTTCTCGCCGCCCCGTATGATAAGCTCCTTTATTCTTCCTCTGAAATGAAGATAGCCATCCTCATCCATTGTCACCAGATCATCGGTATGTAGCCAGCCCTCTCCGTCAATACTCTGTCTGTCGATATCCAGTTTGTAATAACATAGCATCATATTGACGCCCCTCAGCACCAGCTCTCCCGTTTCTCCGGGACCGCAGGGCCTGCCTGTGGCAGGATCCAGTACCAGGGCTTCTGCACAGGGCAGGGGATGTCCTACTGAGGACAGTATATGTTCCCGGGAATCCACATATTCAGTACAGCACACCGGAGCCATCTCACTGAGACCGTACCCGGATATAAAATGGTTGTCAGGCAGCATGTTCTGCACCATTTCCATCTGAGACGAAGCCATAGGAGCACCTCCCAGCATACTGGCCCGGATACATGTCAGATCGTACCTGGAAAATTCAGGATTATTGACCATTGCCAGAATAAGGGTCGGCACACAGTGAAGCACTGTGCAGCGGTGACGGCTGATGATTTCCAGCATGGACTGTGTATGGGTATCCGGTGCGATATATATCATTCCGCCGGACACCAGCACCACTATAAAGCTGTCCATAAATCCCAGAATGTGATACAGAGGCAGTACCACGTAGGATTTATCTTCCGGAGTCATCCTGAGCCTGTGTCCCAGTGCATAGGCAGAATTCAAAAGGCCGTAGGCAGAATGCATGATTCCTTTCGGCCTTCCTGTAGAACCTGATGTAAACAGGAATACACAGGGATCATCTGCCTCCACAGGCTCATCAAACAGTCCTGCTATAGGAGGATACTCCTCTTTTCTGCTCTCACAGCAAAGGTTCTTTCCAAAGTCATAACATGCCCGGATCCCTCCGGACATGACCTTTTCCAGATAGGCTTCATCCTTCTCCATCATAGGAATATCTCCGTAGCAGAAGAATTCCATATCACCGATTTCTGTAAGTATATTGATTTCGGAAGGTTTCTGCTGCACATTCAGCAGCATGGCAATGGCTCCCAGCTTTTGAATGGCGAAGAATGTAACCACCCAGTTCAGGGTATTCTTTCCGCAGATACCTACATGGCTGCCTTTCTTTACTCCCAGTCTGCTGAGGTCCCATGCCACTATCTGGGAGTATTTTTCCAGTTCGCCCCAGGTGAAGGTCTCTTCATTGTACCAGATAACAGGAGCATCCTGCCGCTCCCGGGCTTTCTGCCGGAGCATTGTTTTGAATGAATAATATTCCTTTCCCTGCAGGTAATCCTCCCGGACAGGCTCCACCTCAACAAACTGATCGAATCCCGTGAATCTGAACACCTCACACACAGGCTCCCGGGCATTCAATATACGTATCCGGCCATCTTTGGGGAGGCGTTTTTTCAGGATCAGCAGTTCTCTGAGACCTGCAGAAGATATATACTGCAGTTCTTCTGCATCTATGATAACTTCACAGGTGTCTGCAGACAGTAATTCCAGAGTTTCCCTCAATTCCGGGGCAGTATCCACCCCAAGCTTCCCCGCAGCAGACAGATAAGCAGATCCTTTTTCCTGTTTTATTATTGAAATCATAATGTACTCCTTCTGTTTCAGTAGGTCCTTACAGGCAGGCGGAACAGAAATTCCCTGTCATGTCTGTATGGAATTCCCAGAGCATCAAACTGCCGGAGATATGCAGCCAGATATTCTGATTTCTCCACACCAAAGTTGAAATCAAAGCCAAAATCCTCACCTATGGCGGTTATCTCCAGAAGCCTGCCTCCGAAGCCGTTGTTGAGGAAATGCATTGATCTGATATACTTATCAATCTCTCCGAATTCATACCTTCCCACGTAAGAACATAAAGGCACAGCCATGGCAGATGACAATACCGACCGGTACATATCCCTTTTTTCCTCAGCAGTCTCCATTGTGCATGCCTGCCGGTATAAATTCTTTTCTGCCTCAAACCTCTTCAGTACACAGCCCGGATCAGTCTGAAGAATAATCTGTCCCCTTATGCAGGTTCCCTGGGTTTCCAAAGGAAGTTTCTTCATCTTCTCAGGATAAAATACCGTGAAGGTTGATGATACATTCTGGTGTGTTTCCGGTATCCCCACTGCATCCCGGGAATCCATTGCCACAGCACAGCAGATTTCCTCTGCATGCTCCGGATGGACATCCTCAACAGCCTTCAGCATCAGGAGTGCTCCCAGGGATGCAGGACTGGAGTCCATGCTTTTAGCCACCTTCATAAATGCTTTCTGATTGACAGATATGGCCGTGGTACGGCAGAGACCGTCTGCTCCGGTTTTCGGTTCCGGCAGGGCAAACGCTGTATGGTTCCCTGCCGGTGTCATTGTATCAAAAGGAGGGAGTTCCCTTTCATAAGGACATTCATATTCACTTTCGGCAATGGGAGAATCCGCAGTTTTTACCCCCGGACAGTCAAAATCCCTTCCGTACCGGAACCTGCAGTAATAGTACAGCACAGAACGAATAGGATCTGTACTGCCCCTTCCGTCCATAAGACCGTGATCAAAATTGAACATGATCTCATCATCCTTACAGCTGAAAGTAATCAGATGATAATTAGATGCCGCCTCACCCAGCGGGGTAAACTCACCGTCATCAGTCACAACGAAAGGCAGATTATTCGGCATTAGGTAATAACTTCCGTCTATGATCCCCGGCCGCACACACAGGTACGGATACCGTTTCATTGCAGTATCCACAGCCTTCTGCAGAATATCTCTATCCACGGGATCAGTCATACGTATATGCGTACTGAGAAGAGCGGTGGCTGTACCGGTACCGACATAGAAATACAGATTTCCGCTGGTAACTTTCACCTGACGGTTATACATCTTTTACTCCTTTTCCCTGACACCTGCAGGTTCATTAACTCCGTTTATTATTATTACATATTAACACCGGTTCTGACCTCCGGAACCATATACATCTTTATGTCAGTCGTAGGATTCGTCCTTGTCATAGTACTCAAGTGTTTCATCAACAAACTGATCATGCATTGTTCCTTCTGTCATGGTAAATCCCATTATCTTTGAATAATACTCGTCATCACGCAGATCCTTCACCTTTATGTATTCATAATAGAATCCGTCATCAAGAGGCTCCAGTCCCATGGATGTATTTTCATCTATTATAACGGTATCCATTGCATATGTTTTGGTTACACTGTAAACATTTCCTTCATCTTTAATGATGGTCACTTCATCCCCTTCAGAAAGGCCGTAAACATGTCTGCCCGGAAGGCTCAAACCGCTTTCCAGACATATTCCCATAAATGTCACCATATCTTCCTGGGCACTGTAGGAGGATAAAATGTATGCATTCATTCCTCTGTATACTATAGGACTGCTGTACACTACATTTTCGTCTGATATGGAAACTATTTCCAGCTGCAGAGGAACACCTCCGAAGGTGATCCATCTTCCGTCAAAGAATGTACTTGCATTACCATCCTCATCCAGTTTGGCAAAGGCATCATCACCATAATAAATTACATTTCCTGTCTCTGCATCATAGCTTGCCAGGGAGAATTTTACATCCTGGGTAACTGCCATCATCTCAGGATCAAGCTGAAGGCTGAAGTTGCCTGTCCCGTCACATTCCACATCTGTACCTGCAAGTCTGTTAAGAACCGAAAAGTCTATTGCTTCCGGAATGTTGAATCCTTTTTCTGCCAGATACTGTTTATACTGTTCATTCATACAGCCTGCCAGCTTGTAGTAATAAAGAGCGCTAATGTCCTTACTTGCTGAAATATCATCTATATACTTAATGGATTCAAACAATGCATCCGGATTTTCTGAGTAAAGAGGATAATAAACTGCCAGTCCGGTTGACCCTTCCAGAATATATGTGCTGCGATTGTAAAGCACAGCCTCATCCAATGCCGCCTTTACAGCTGCAGCTTCATCGGAATATTTCTCAGGAAGCTCGTTCATGAACATTCCCAGGTCAAACATACTGTAGATTTTATAGACTTCCTGTCCATAAGCGATGGACCTTGATGCTGCTCTGGAGATAACCGCCAGTTCAGAGCTGTTTTCACATACATTCTTTAATGCTGCCTCGGCAAAAGCAGCATAGGCATCAGTTACTTCATCAGCTTTTACAAGGTCCATAACGGAAAATGTCATGCCCTTGTAATCCCTTGTGTCCACATTTACTTCAGTATTAAACAGAAGGTATGTATCTGCAATCACCTTACCCAGCTGTGCTCCGTTCATCTCAGGATTTTCATGCAATGCATCCATAATCCTGTGATAATCCCATCCGAGACCAGGCTCTATTTCCTCGCTGGCATAAAGATATTTTGCATATCCGGACATATGGTCAGCCACTTCCAATGAAGCCATCAGACATGCATCGAAACCTATAGCTTCCAGCTTCGGCTCCTCGGTTGGAGCTCCGAAAGCCTTTTCCAATCCGGCACGGATTTCCGGTAAAGATAACATTTTTCCGTATATTTCATCGTAACCGTAACCCTGGTAACCACTACCGTGATCCCAGAATATTACTACTTCGTGATCTGCTCCGTAATTGTCTGTGCAGTATGTCAGGAAATCTGCGATGGTATCACTGTCTGCCATATTTACTACAGGCTCGCTGCTGATTTCGCTGAATCCGTTTTCGTCTATCAGAAAACGCTGCGAACGGTTAGGGTTGATCTTTGCATACTGCCAGCGCTTTGCTCCTCCGGTCTGTATTACAATTTTTACATTTTCTCCGTACTCGGCCTTCACCATTTCCTGGATATTTTTGGTAGCCATGCCTATCAGATCCGGATCGATTTCTGCTATACCGTATGACTCAGAACTGTAATGCATTACCGGAGTGTAGAAGCGTTTCGGAAAATCCGAACCGTTTTCATATATTTCAGATGCAATCCTGTTCAGGGTTTCATCCTTGTCCTTCGCGCGTTCTGACTGGATAGCTTCAACTTCATTCTTTATGAGTTTATTCGTAAGGTCTGACAGCTCGTCCATATCATGGCTTTCAAGGTTGCTTGCCACCATGTAAATGTAAAATGCCCATGTATCATCAGCACTGTATCCCGGCATTGCGGCAAGCTTTTCAGACTGATCTTTTTTTTCAATGCAGATCTGGGCAAACTCTTCCTCTGTCATTACCGCAGGCTCCTGCACCTGTTCATATGCCTGATAATCTGCATACTCATCTTCTGCAGCTGCATATTCCTGATCTGCATAATCAGCATCTGCATACCCTGCCTCTGAATAATCCGTATCCCCGTATCCTGCTTCTGCGTAGCCTTCGGCATATTCTTCTTCAGAATAACCGCCTGCACCATTTTCAGTCTCCTGATATTCGTAAGCAGAAACGCTTACAGTGCACACAAGCATCGCAATGACCATCAGTATGGCCATTACCCTGTACTTCATGCGTTTATTATTCTTCTCCCTGTTTTTCATTCTGATCCTCCATGTTGTTATAAAAATTACCCGGTTATTATATCACAGTTTTCGGGATATTAGAATTTAACTGACATGAAGTTTTTCAGTTACTCAAATATCCGTATTACGGATACAGTTTCCTGCTCGGGAATTGATTGGAGAAAATAGTACTGCGGCTGATATCGGTCTGTTAATTCACCAAAGCAGCAGGGCACGTAAATACCCGCAGCGGTAGTAAATTCTCGCCACCCCAAATATGAAATAGAGAGGAGTATAGAATAAGTGGAGCGAAATGTCCGCAGCGGCAGTAAATTTTCGAACCGGCAGGTTACAGAGGATCTGCCGGTAGAAAAAGGTGCTCTTGCGGGAGTTGGCTGTCGGCCAATCCTGGTGGTATAGAATGGACTTGAGAAAAATGTACTGTTGTGGGAGTTGGTTTTTTGGCCATCTTCAGGAATGTGAGAAATAATGCCTGTCACGGTAGTTTTGGTGAAGCAAATTTCAATTATCGAAGAAAATGACCGAGCTGCGGATGTTTTCAACCTGTGAAACAGGTCGTAAACATCCGCAGCTCACCTTTTTTCTTACATATGAAACTGAAAAAAGTCCGTGGGAGCGGTTTTTTCTTTAATACTTTAAAAATAAGAAGAGAAAACACCCGCAGCGGCAGTATTTTCTCATCCCCCCATACATGCCTGGAACGGCATGAGCTTAAGCAATAAGATGGATAATTCCTTACTGGCTGTAAGGAATATTAACCAAATATATTGTAGTAGAAAAGTACCGCTGCGGGTGCAGGTTATTGATATACCCAAGGGGTATAAGATTTACTTAAGAAAACAGAAAGTCAGTCATAATCATCAGATTATTTCCATGGCTGCTGTCCAGGCTTCTCTTACTGCATCGCCGATCTGTCTTGCGCGTACGCAGTCACCGATTTCCCAGAATTTTATGCCTGCTTCTTCAAGAGCTGCCTTCAGATCTGCTGTGCTGTGGGCACGACGTCCCATGGCATTTACAACTGAATCTGCCTTGATGGTGATCTCTTTGCCGTTCTGTTCTGCCACTACGAAGTCCTTGCCTATCTTTACAACCTTTGCATTTACTTCGTATTTTCCGCCGTTATGGTCAATAAAGTCATGAACTGCTGTTCTGTAAAGTCCTGTAGTTTCAGGCATCAGGGCACCCTTCATTTCAACGATCGTAACCTGAACACCATGGTCGATATAATCTGCTGCAGCCTCGCAGCCTACCAGTCCGCCTCCCAGTACAATGGTACTCTTTCCCAGACCTTTGAAGTCATTTCTGTAAACTTCCATTGCGGGAACTGCATTCTCGATGCCATCAATAGGAAGTATCAGATCATCGGAACCCACTGCCAGAATTACCGCATCCGGAGCAATATCTCTGATCAGTTCAGGTGTAACTTCTGTATTCAGACGGATATCTGCACCTGACTTCACTGCTTCTCTTACCAGCAGGTCCTTGAAATTGCGGATATCGATCTTGTGATCTGTATGGTCTGTAAAGTTGATCACACCCCCCAGCTCGGAAGCTTTTTCACAGAGGATTACCTTATGTCCACGTTCTGCTGCCGTAATTGCTGCCTGCATACCGCCGCAGCCGCCTCCAACTATAAGGACTTTGCGGCTTGCTTCCGGTTTCGGCATATCTTCAGGCATTACCTTGTGGTGTGATGCCGGCCATACTGTATCCGGATTGATGGTACATGAATCCAGTGGCGGGAACTTGATGGTCCAGATTTCTGTTTCATGTTCTCCTGCAGGGCCCGGATAGCAGCGTCCGCATCTTAAGCAGCGGCGGATCTCATCTGCACGGCCTTCTGCTGCCTTATTGGGAAATGCCGGATCTGCGAAGAACTGACGTCCCATGGAAACCATGTCAACCTTACCTGCAGCTATGGCAGCCTCTGCCATCTCAGGAGAGTTGATTCCGCCTACAACAGTAACAGGAACATTCACATTCTGCTTGATAACTGCTGCATTTTCTATATTTGCACCGTGTGGAGCATAGGCAGTTGTAAACTCCCAGCTTCTTGATGAGCTCAGGTAATGTCCGCAGGATACATGGATCATGTCAATATAAGGCTCGCAGAGCTTGCAGTACCTAACCGCATCATCAAGTACCATACCTCCCGGTAAATGCTCATCAGAGCTTACACGGATTTCAAGGAGGAAGTCCCTGCCCATAGCTTCCCTCAGCGCTGCCAGAAGTTCTGTAGTGAAGCGGGCTCTGTTTTCGAATGATCCGCCGTATTCATCATCACGCTTATTATACTGAAGTGACAGGAACTGGGCAGGAAGCCAGCCATGACCGCAGTGGATGATCACACCATCCCAGCCTGCATCCCGGAACCATTTGCATGCACTGATATGCTCCTGTATATATTCTGCAATTTCCTCTTTTGTGAAGGCTTCAACATGTGTAATGCCGTCGTCCAGGTCCTTTTCTGAAGGGCCCTTAGGATTAACACCGTCACCGATATTAGTCTTGATCTCACCGCAGCCTAAGAGTTCACCTACCGCAAGGGCTCCGTAGCTTTTGATCATTTCTGCAGTCTTTCTGCAGATCTCGAACATCTCATCGGATCTTGATTCATAATCAACAGGCTCCTCGAAAGGAAATCTCTTGTCAATAGTATGGGACGGGCTCAGCTCACCCATTACTACGGAACCTGCACCGCCGGCAGCCTTGGCCTCCAGCATTTTAAATGCAGTAGGTCTTGAGTCCATGTTGTAATGGAATGGACCGGACACATCCGTCCAATGGGCAAATGCAAACAGGGCAGGCGCTGCCTCGATTCTGTTCTTGATAGTCTTGGTTCCTACTTTGATGGGGCTGAAAAGATGTGGAAAATACGGATTTGCACTCATAATTAAAATACCTCTCTTATCCTGATATACTGCTGACTGTTATATTTTCCGGTCAGAATCCGCCGTAACTTTGACAAAGCTCCTCTCTCTGACCCTTATAATGTGATTATAATATTTTTCCTGAATATTGGAAATATGGTTTTAATCAGTAACGACTCTGCTGTCTGCCGGAAATTCTATGCCGTTCTGTTTCCTTATCATATCGGTGACCAGCATCTCGATTCTTGAATATTCCAGATATTCATGGTTTATATCATTGTCCTGAACCAGCCGGATAAAATCTCTTACTTCATACTTCATGTAGTTGCAGTCATCTGTAAAATCCATTTCAACGGTATCACCCTTGCGGTGCTTTACCGTTACATGACTTACGTTAGGACAGTAGTCTATTATTATACTGCCCTTTTCACCCTGGATCTGGCTGGGGAGAGGTGCGTCCGTTATCTTGGAATACATCAGATGCACCAGCAAGTCATCATATTCGCAGATTGCCATTCCTGCCCCGTCACAGCCGTTGGACAGCTTTATGCTGTCCGATAAAATGGTACCAGGAAGTCCGAAAAGCCCCGCCATGAAATGTGCTGCATAGGAGCCCACGTCCATCACAGATCCATTGGACAGCTCTGACCGGAAGGCATTCTGAATTATTCCCTCCTTGTAATTATCATACCTGCTGGAGTACTGGCAGTATGCGATGGATGCCAGTCTTACGGGCTCTATATCTTTCAGAGCATTCTTCACTGCTTTGAATCCCGGCTGATGTACGTTCTTCATGGCTTCCATGAACACCAGACCCTTTTCTTTTGCAGTGCTTATCAGCATATCCAGTTCCTTCAGATTTGAACATACCGGCTTCTCGCACAGAACATGCTTTCCGTGTTCCAGCATGAGCATTGCATGGTCAAAATGGCACATGGTAGGGCTGGCAATATACACTGCATCCAGTTCGGGATCTTCGGCCATATCCTGATAGCTGTCATATACTTTTGCTATACCGTGCTTCTGTGCATACTCTTTTCCATGGGCCATATCCCGTGAACATAATGCCGTGATGTCCATTCCTCCCACTGTCCGTACTGTTTCAAGCATCCAGTCCGATATGAAATTAGTACCTATCATTCCCGTTCTGATCATAGTCCGCCGCCTTATTTTCTGATATCTGTAACTATTGCTGTGAAAACCTCCGGATCATCCGTCTGAAATACATGTATCTGAAAGACGTATATGACGAGCCGTAGTAATTCAGGGATGGTGAGGGATGGATGCAGGGGAGACGGATTTGCGCCACAAGTGCATAATCCGTCAGGAACAACTGAGTGAAAAACTCATCAGGAGTTTTTCACGAATTGTTCCG
>JABUTA010000050.1:11983-13911 GCA_021443845.1 Parasporobacterium sp. | reverse complement strand
CCCGGGTCTCCCTGTCGTCCGCTTCGGCCACGGAGCTGGTTGTCGATACGTCTTGATTCGTGACGTTCTGTACCGATGATCTTCAGTCCTCCTGCTGCCTTTGCTTCCGGATCAAGCTTGATGTCGGTACCACGGCCGGCCATGTTTGTAGCAATGGTAACTGCACCGTGCTGTCCTGCTTCCGCTACGATCTGGGCTTCCATCTCATGGAACTTTGCATTCAGGACATTATGCTTTACGCCGCGCTTTTTGAGCATTGATGAGATAAGTTCTGATGTCTCGATGGTAATAGTACCTACCAGTACAGGCTGTCCCTTTTCATGGGCTTCGCATACCGCATCCACGACTGCGTGGAATTTTTCTTTCTGGGTCTTGTAAACCGCATCTTCCATATCATTACGTATAACCGGCACGTTGGTAGGTATTTCCACAACGTCCATACCGTAAATATTCTGGAATTCGTTTTCTTCTGTCTTGGCAGTACCTGTCATACCTGCCTTTTTATTGTATTTGTTGAAGAAGTTCTGGAATGTAATGGTAGCCAGGGTCTTGCTTTCTCTCTTGACCTTTACATGCTCCTTTGCTTCGATTGCCTGATGGAGACCGTCGGAATAACGTCTGCCGGGCATTATACGTCCTGTGAACTCGTCAACTATAAGTATCTGGTCATCCTTTACTACATACTGCTGATCTTTGTGCATGAGGTTGTGAGCACGGAGGGCAAGTATGATATGATGCTGGATTTCAAGGTTTTCAGGATCTGCCAGGTTGTCTATCTTGAAGAATTTTTCAACCTTTGTTACACCTTCTGCCGTAAGGTTTACTACTTTATCCTTCTCGTTTACTACGAAATCACCGGTTTCCTCAATGCCTTCATGCATGATCAGATCCATCTTGGAAAGCTCTGTAGCCTCACCTCTTACCAGCTGCTTTGCAAGGATATCTGCCAGATCATAAAGCTTTGTGGACTTAGCTGACTGACCGCTGATGATGAGGGGTGTTCTGGCCTCGTCAATAAGAACAGAGTCCACCTCATCCACAATGGCAAATTCCAGACCTCGCTGCACCTGATTTTCCTTACGGACTACCATGTTGTCACGAAGGTAATCAAATCCCAGCTCGTTATTTGTTATATACGTAATGTCACATCTGTACTGTTCCTGGCGGGTTGTCGAATCCATTGAATTAAGTACACAGCCTACAGTAAGTCCCAGGAACCTGTGAACCTGACCCATCCACTCTGCGTCTCGGTTTGCCAGGTAATCATTGACTGTTACAATGTGAACGCCCTTTCCTGTAAGTGCATTAAGATATGCAGGAAGAAGACATGTCTGAGTCTTGCCTTCACCTGTTTTCATTTCTGCGATACGGCCCTGATGAAGGACTATACCGCCCATCAGCTGTACAGGATAATGTTCTGTGCCCAGCACACGTCTTGTCGCTTCACGTACTACCGCAAACGCGTCAACCAGGATATCGTCCAGTGTTTCTCCTTTTTCAAGTCTCTGCTTAAACTCATCGGTCTTTGCTCTGAGCTGTTCGTCTGAAAGCTTTTCCATTGATGGCTTAAGTGCAACGATCCTATCCACAAGAGGTTTTATTCTCTTGATTTCCTTTGAAGATGAATCTCCGAATATTTTGTTAATAAAACTCATTTTATACTCCTAAACAATACTTTAAACAGAGTAAGTACTCCTACCCACTCTGTTCAAAAGATTTTTATCTGATCTATAGGTAAATTATACTTTTTACATTCTCTTTGTGCAACCACTAAATGGCTTCATATCCATCTAAACAGTGTTTTTTCTGTGTTCTGCAATCAAAAAACCGGAAGGGCTGTTTCCCTTCCGGCATTCTTTATAACATTCACTGCATCATGGCAGCATGAGGTCAATACTCAGGCTCTATGATTCCGTATGTCGAAAGTG
>JABUTA010000050.1:0-11860 GCA_021443845.1 Parasporobacterium sp. | reverse complement strand
GTTTTCTTCTGACGATTTTTATCTCAGAGTCGTCGTGAACATCTTCTGTTTCTATATACTCCGCAGCAAAGTCTACTCCGGGCTGCTGATAACGGTCAACAATCTTTTTGCGGTATTTCTTCAGCTGAACTTCGATTTTCTGGACTGCCAGTTCAATTGAGACATACATATCTGTGTTTTCGCTCTCGGCCCGGATCACATCGCCTTTGACAGGAATGGTTATCTCCACCTTCTGGCGGCTCTTTTCCATACTCATGGTAACCTGAGCAACTACATCCGGAGCAAAATACCTGCCCAATTTGGTAATCTTTTCCTCTACTGCTGTCTTAATGCTTTCTGTGATTTCAAGATTTCTGCCTGTAATATTATACTTCATATATATCACTCCTTTCATATATGAGTATGTTTATAATATCACATATATATTTTCATGGCAATTATATCTAATTTATTTGAAGCATTCACTGATTTTTTATTACATTCTGTCCAATTTCATGCATATTTCACCCGCCACACAAAAATCCCGACAGTCCATACGGACCATCGGGATAATCTGTTCTTATTCTGTTTTAATCGATAACTCTCAGGAACCAGCTGAGGTCTGATCTGTAACCCATATCCCAGTAAACAGTTCCGTTTTCAGGGCTTGAGCAATGTACAACCATTCCGTTTCCTGCGTAGATAGCTACATGGTCACCGCCGCCGTATACTGCGATATCACCTGCACGGGCTTCACTTGCCGGAATAATGTATCCGAAGGATCCGCCGTTGTAGTTAAGTGATGCCGGTGAGCAGTAAATGCCGAAGTCCGCATAGATAAGGTTTACAAATCCCGAACAGTCAGTGCCTGAATAAAGAGATCTGCCGGCCCATACATAAGGTGTAACTCCTACATATCCTAATGCATAGTTTACAATCTGCTCGCCAAGAGGTGAATAGTTGTCGTAATAATCATCAGAATCGTCGTAGTCGTAGTCAGAATCATCAGTGTAATCGTCAGAATCGTCGTAATCCGCATCCTCGTAATTACCGCTTCCTGATTCTATATACTCCCACTCTTCCGTAACGTAGTTGTATACCCACTCGCCGTTGTAGTCTGTCTGGCTGTCATCGTAGTCGTCCTCAGGCTCATCAGTATAACCGAAATCTTCAGTACTGTTGTCTGTCCATTCGATGTCATTTTCGGGTTCATCATAAGTAACATTATTGTCATATGATGTGTCTTCCGAATGGCCGTTGGCAACCCATACCCACTCTTCTGTGTCCTGGTTNTTTTCGGGCTCATCATAGGTAATATCATTGTCATATGATGTATCTTCCGAATGGCCGTTGGCAACCCATACCCACTCTTCTGTGTCCTGGTTATACACCCACTCACCGTCATTCGATACATCATCAGCAACTGCAAGAGAGGCCTCATCAGCATACTCGTATGAGTCGTCGTAAGTATTATCTGCTGACACCGTCATGAGTACCGGCTCAAAGTATACTTCTTCCGGATACCAGGCTGCATCCTGAGCATATTCAGTCTCGGGTTCGACATACGTATCATCATATTCAACCGAAGCAACCACAGCCTCGGGTTGAACCTCAGGCTGAACGTCAGGCTGAACGGTTGCCGGTACTGCCGAATAATCTTCAGCCATGCGGCTGACATTCTGAGGTGCTTCGTAGCTGTCCACAACTGCAACATTCAGTACCAGTTCTGCTGCCGGTGCAGCAATTACAGACGATACCGTAGCCACAGGCTGCACTGTTTCTTCTTTTTCCTTAGTGTTATCTGCCGGAGAAACAACATCCTTCTGAACAGCAGCTTCAATCACTACCGGCACTTCACCATTTTCATCGGTGTACCTGGTGAGGAGCTTGCCCGTATTGGCATCACCTGTCTCCGTCGGTACTTCCGACGAAAGATATACACCGTCGCTGCGTTCAGCCAGGGTATATAATGAAAATACGGAAACACCCACCAGTCCCGCCGTAATTCCGGCAGTAATCAGTACTGCTTTTGCTGATCGGTCTTTTTTTCTTCTCATAATAACATCATCCTCTTTCTTAAAAATGTCCCGGCAGATCATTCTGTATCTGCCGCTTACAATCTTTTTTCTCAATCACTCCTGCATAATATATCACACTTTGTAATAATTTGTACAGTACTTTTGTAATAATTTCTTAATATTTAAATGTTTTCTGTAATTTTCCCCGTAAATACAGTCTTTTTTGGAATGTATTTTTTAAATACATTTGTAACAAAATCGTAATATATTAAATATTTTTGTAATATTTATGTTTGATTATATATGTTTTTCGTAACATTTTCAATACCATTCTTATTTTTACTGTAAATATGTCTCCTATTATTTAAGAATATGTCCATCATCTCTTTTCAGTAAAATATTACAATTTTATTTACTGCTATTTTCTCTTCTTGCTGCCTTACTGGACACTGCATTTCAAATGTTGTAGAATCTCCGGGTAACAACGGACAAAAAGGTATAAACATATGATCAGGAGGTCCTCATGTACGACTATCTAATAGTAGGAGCCGGAATTTACGGAGCTGTATTTGCACGCGAAGCCGTTAAGGCAGGCAAAAGCTGCCTTATTATAGATAAAAGAAATCATATCGGGGGCAATATATACACCGAAAAGACAGAAGGCATAAATGTCCACAAATACGGTGCTCATATATTCCATACAAATGATCGTGATGTATGGAAATATGTAACAGATTATGCAGAATTCAACAGGTACACCAACAGCCCTGTAGCCAACTATAAAGGAGAACTGTATAATCTGCCTTTTAACATGAATACATTTAATAAGATGTGGGGGGTCGTTACCCCGGATGAGGCACGGGCAAAAATCGAGGAACAGAAAAAAACCGCACTGGCAGACCTTGCAGGGGTAACTTCTGATGACGATGATAAAACAGCTGCAGAAAAAATAGCCGCTTTCGAGCCCTCTAATCTTGAAGAACAGGCCATCAGCCTTATCGGCACTGATATATATGAAAAGCTGATAAAAGGATATACCGGAAAACAGTGGGGGCGCGCATGTACGGATCTTCCCTCATTTATCATAAAAAGGCTTCCGGTAAGATTTACATTCGACAACAACTACTTTAACGCTCTCTATCAGGGAATTCCGGTAGGAGGGTATACGAAACTGGTGGAAAATATAATAGGAGATATTCCGGTGATGCTGGGAGTCAACTATCTTAATGAACGGGAAAGCCTGAAAAAAACTCTGAAGCTGAATAAGCTTTCATCCCTCCCCGGCGGAGATGTACCTCCTACAGACCACTTTGCAGGACTGGGTATTGCCGAAAAGGTTGTTTTTACCGGACCCGTGGATGAATATTTTGATTACGCCCTTGGACCTCTCGGATATCGCTCAGTACGTTTTGAAACGCAGGTGCTGGATACTGATAATTATCAGGGTAATGCTGTTGTTAATTACACCGACTCCGAAACACCGTTTACACGCATCATTGAGCATAAACACTTTGAATTCGGAAAAGATGAGAACGGAAACGACATTCCAAAAACTGTCATTTCCAGAGAATACTCTGCAGAATGGATCCCTTCTTCAGAACCATATTACCCGGTTAATGACGCTGAAAACAACGCGCTTTACCTTAAATATAAAGAAATGGCTGACCGGGAGCCTGACGTTATATTCGGCGGCAGGCTAGGAGAATACAGATACTACGACATGGACCAGGTAATCGCAGCTTCGCTGAAAAAAGCCGCAGAAGAACTGAACATTTAGATTTCAATCAGGAACTTTCTCCTGACGCTTAACAAAAAAGACAGGCCTCTTCGCCTGTCTTTTATCATTTTATATTTTTCTTATTATCTGTTTGCTTTCAGGCTCGCAAACTGCTTCATATGCTTTGCTTTCATTTTTGAAATGAATGCACCCTCTGCGTAAGTCAGTTTTGCTGATTTTATTCTTACCGGCATAAGCATTGACTTCATGTAAGCCGATCTGGGTTTCGCAGACTTAAGTGCCTGCCGTACCGAATCCTGGCTTATGATACGCTTTATCTCTTTTATTTTTTCATCTTTTGTAAGAGTGCACTCCGGATTGGTAATATTCTCTACACACCCCACTATTCGCTCCAGATATCTTCTGGATATGAATTCATCTGCTTCAGCTGAAGGGATATCCACCACAGGAACAGACGCGGCTTTACTGTCAAGGAAATTGAACGACACTGCTCCCTGTTCATTCAACGTCACAGCCTCAGATACATTTTCTCCCTTAGGTGCCTCTGAAGTTTTTTCCTCAGATAGCTGAGATTCCGATCCTTCAGGGGTGTTTTTCGGATCTGCGGAGGTGGTTATCTGTTCAGGATTTTCTTTCATGTATGCTATAAGCTGCTGCTGAACCTCACATTTCCATCCGTCATAAAGATCAATAAGCCATTTGTTTTCCTCTTCGCGTTTTTCATAAAGTGAAGGATTGTATTTTTCCGATTCCGAATCGGTCCTTTTCCTCAGAAAATGATAATATGCCTTGTCCGTTACGCTTACTCTCTCAATGTGTCTGATAACTTCCAGATTGAACGGAAAATCATCCCAGTGTACTGAAGGAAATCTTATATTATTTTCCTTTATATAGCTTGCCAGATACAGCTTGTTCCATGGTGTATAAAGCAGATTTTTGTCAAACAGTTCATGAGCCATCCTGCGGAATTCACCTTTGGAAGCAAATACTTTAGGAATACATGCCTGTTTCTGAATATAATAATCCATATCCGAATAATACGTTTCAATGTAAAACGCAGAAATGACCATCTGGGCGCAACGTTCATCCGGCACATCGGCTTTCATCTCATTCGGCTTATATGTATATCTTCCTATATTTTCCAGATTTCTTCCGGAGTTATCAACAGGAACCCCTGCCCAGGCATCAAATTCATAATTCTCTGCCAGGCATACCATGTCGTAAAGCATACCTTCGGCAGTCCAGTCATCTGCGTCCATGAAATAAAGATACTTGCCTGATGCCTGCTCGATTGCCGCATTTCTTGCCTCTGCAGCTCCTCTGTTTTCCTGGTGGATGACACGGATTCTGTCATCTTCGGAAGCAAGTTCATCACACACCTGTGAAGAACCGTCAATTGATCCGTCATCCACAAGCAGCATTTCCCAGTCTGTCAGGGTCTGGGCACATATGCTTTCTGCAGCCTTTCGTATATACTCTTTAACATTATAAACAGGAATAATAACTGATACTACAGGTCTGTCCATACTAACCTCCATTCTTGACATTAAGTGTCCGTTCACGATGCTTCACCGATGCCTATGTAATCAGCAAGAAAATCTCTCTGAGTATACAAATATCCTCCCGCCTTATTCTCGGTAAGATATTCCATATTTGCTATTATCTGATCATTATATGATGCACAGTCTTCCCACTCCGCATCCGTTTCCGGCGAGTGATCCGTGGAAATATCATAACGCTTCATAATATAGTCCGTAAAGAACGGTGTGAATTTCTGTGCTCCGAATATATTAAGATGTGAATTATTATAAAAATCCTTATTCATATCAATTCCGATGTCATCGATTGCCCCCGCCAGATTCACGAAATCAAATCCGGCTTCTCTTATCATATCGATCATTTTTGTATACGAATCCTGAACATCATAATTATACATATCCGGAAAACGAACGAAAAGCACATTGTCAATATCTGCTTCTTTCAGGTAATCCAGCAATATTTCAAGATATTTAAAACCTTCTTCAGATATATTATACTTCCTTGTCTGCCTGCTGTAACTGATATATTGAGGCGTAGTTGCATAATTTTTAGTTATTGAATAACCTTTTCCACGGATATCCGCCTTATCCTGAGCCACCTGCAGGCACTCTCCTATTCTGTTCCATGATGAATGGTATTTTTCAAATGGGAACAGGAAACTGGATTTCAGGTCTTCGGGTACTATATCATTTATGGCTCTTGTCCTGATCTCAGAGTCCGGAAGGGCATCAAGAAATTTTCTGAGGCTCACTTCATCCTGCTGTATATCATAGCAGAAACTTCCGGTTTCGAATACAAGAAGCTGAGGATGCTGTTTTTCGATGGCAATCTCTGCGGCATATCTGTACAGCGGTGCTGTCATAGTTGATGAAGCAAGGGCATAGCTTGTCAATCCATACTGTTCATAGGCCAGTGGAGAATAAAAATAGGTGTACATATAGCTTGAACCTATCAAAACAACATCCAGGCTGTCCTCAGGTTCCTGATAAAATCCATATATCCCAACAGCATCCTTTTCATTAGCCACCCGCAGAAGGTTCGATGCATATAAAAGCACGCCTATGGTAATGGCTGCAAATACTGCGATTTTTATCCAGTGTTTTAATTTCATAATCTTTTCTTTATGTCCTGATCCTGTCCAAACACGAAATTTTTTTGATGGACCTCGGACCGCTCCGCAGCTTCGCTGCTCTCGCGCTCCTGAAGAATTCGAGCTCTCGTGATTTCCTTCGGAAATCACTTCGCTCTCATTCTTCAAGTTTCTCGGCAGTATGTGCTGTGTGCGTCCCTCATGCAAGCATGGGGCGCACACAGCACATACTGCCTCAAAACGGTCCATCAAAACTGCATATATACAAATTCTCCGGATGCCACTCCGGGGCCGTACATTCCTAATATTGCCACAACCACAACGCATCCGATGCCCAGGGTCCACTGTATCCACAATGGCTGACGGCTGAGGCTTTCCCTGATGTGCTTTCCTGTTTTTTCCTGGTACAGGCTGACTGCGAATACTATAAGAAGACCTGTGATGACCACTATCCAGTCTGCCGCTTCAATACCTGTTGAGACTTCTGTACCCAGATGTGTAGTAGGCCCCAGAACAGGTGTAAAGCACTTTCCTATCATACTGATGCCATCCGCAAGATTATCAGCTATGTCAAATACTACGGAAAGCACTACCAGTATGGCTGTTCTTATCATCTGGAACACTCTCCAGCCTGCAGTATCTACACGTATCCTGAGTTTTCTCAGCAGCCATTTGAACACCGGTTCCAGTATCATTGATATCAGGATAATGATACCGTTCCAGAGTCCGTAACCTGCATACCTCCAGTTAGCGCCATGCCACATACCCACAATGAAGAATGTGATCAGTGTTCCTATGCATCCCGGGAGCACCCTGCCCAGATGCTGTGCAAATGTAAAGCCTCCCCAGATGCTGTCATCCGGGATTTCTTCTGAGGGTTTTTTCCCTCGTTTTGATATCCAGGTGCCTAATCTTAAAAAGGCTTTTGATACAGCCATTGGATAGAACAGATATGTTTTAAGCCATTTACCCAGGGATATATGCCATCTGCGCCAGAATTCCGAAATGCTTTTTGAAAAGAACGGACGCCTGAAATTTTCAGCCATATTTATTCCGAACATGCAGCCTACGCCTCTGGCAATATCAATACCTCCGGAGAAATCCATGTACAGCTGAACCATATATACCACAAGCAGCAGCAGGCTGTATGCATTGCTCAGGCTGTTCCTGACGGGAAACAGTGTGTTGAACACCACTGCCAGCCTGTCTGCTATGACCATTTTTTTAAACAGCCCCCAGAATATCAGCTGAGCTCCGTATTTTATATTCTCATAAGAAAGATCATGTCCCTCATACAGCTGGCCGGCCAGCTCACTGTATATGGCAATAGGTCCCTGTATGATCTGGGGAAAAAACGTTGCAAACAGACCAAACCGGGCTATATTTTTCTCAGCCGGGGTTTTTTCCCAGTAAACGTCAATAATATATCCCATGGACTGGAAAGTGTAGAAACTGATTCCCAGGGGAAGCAGCAGTCCTACCATGGGCAGCTGCATATTTATGATATTTCCGAACCATTCAGCGAGAAAATTGTAATATTTGAGTACTGCAAGGATTCCGAAGTTCAATACAAGAACCAATGCCAGGATCCATCTTCTCCGGATTATTGTACTGTGCTTGAATTTCTTTTTCTGTTCAGAATCCCATTCAGCCTTGTGTTCCTTCAGCAGTGCCTTACGGTCTTTCGCCACCTTGTCCAGCCAGAGTGCTCCTGCCCAGGTCGAAAGTGCCGTAAATATAATGAACGGAAAATATTTAAAGCAAACTATTCCATAGAACGCCAGACTGGCTGCAAGAAGAACCAGATATCTCCATTTTTTAGGTACTATATAGTACACTATCAGGGATGCAGCCACAAACCCGAAAAATGTCAATGATGTTAAAGTCATTTTACTTATTCATCCTCTAATCTCTTCATCATATCCCACATTGCCTGTGCGCTGTTGAAATTTACAGGCATGATCTGCGAAGGAGGCACAGTAATATCATAATCATCATCAAGCATTGCTATGATCTGGATAACATCAAATGAATCCAGCAGCCCATTGTCGAAAAGAGCTGTTTCATGTTCAAAATCAACTCCTTTTTTCAGTTTTTTAAGTTTTTCAATAAATTCCTGCACTTTATATTCCTACCTTTCAAATTACATTCCCAATCCCTTAATATATGGCATTGCCCATAAAACTATTATGATAACAAATGCCGCTGCCCCGATAAAACAGCCAATTTTTGTAAACCTTAAGGTTCCTTTTATTTTCTTAACGTCTTTTTCACTTTCCGGTATTACAAACAGATTGCGGTATTCCCTTGCCTCTGCATCTGTAACCCGGGTGCATGCCGAACCTATAATGATTGCTATTATATTAAGAACTATGCCGATAAGACATGGTTCGAGGTATACCGGCAGATCCCATCCTGCAAAATATGATACAAGTTTTATCATAAATGTTGCTGTAAAACCGGTAAGCATACCTGCAAATGCTCCTGTTTTTGTTATCCTTTTTGAGAATACCGAGGCTACAGCTACAGGCATCCATGATCCTGCTATTATAGAGCCTCCAAAATACAGAATGATAAATATCGCCGGGGGATTAATTACTGCAATAACAGTAACAATAACGGCAACGGCAATCATTACTATTCTTCCGATGTTGATGGCTTTATTGTCGATAGATTCCTGTTCTGACTTTTTATCGTCAAACACCTTTACCACATCATTGACAACCATACTTCCTATAAGAGACTGGAATGTGGTTGCTGATGATATTCCGGCGGAGAATATACCTGTCAGAAGTATGATACCCAGCAGCTTCGGCATAATATTCATGCTTGCCCAGATGAGCACATGAGTCGTTGATTCGTAGGCTGCCATATCAGGATATATACGGTTAACAAATACAGGACCTATGTATATAAAGAAAGTAACAATAAAAACTCCCAGGGCTGACCAGTATCCGCTCTTTACTACTGTACTTTCATCCTTTGCCATCTGATATCTGCTGGCCTGCCATGGGCCTATCATGCATACGCTCATCCAGGATATTCCGTAAATGATACAGTAAAGAGCATTTGATGTGGTATCGTTATAAATAACTCCCATCCTTCCGCTCCATGAAAGCAGATCCTGGGTTTCCGGATCAGCGGCCAGATTGATCACAGTATCAAACCATCCGCCGGTTGCACCGGCGATAAAACCGACACCTACGATCAACGCAATTGTAAATATGGCTGCCATAAGCGTGTCTGTTATCAGAACTCCCCTGCTGCCTGACATTACTGATATGCATGTAAATACTATCATGGCAATAACAAGGCATATTCTGTAATCTACTCCGGTTATTACCTCCATAAGTGTTCCCAGTCCCTGAATAATGCTCAGAAGGTAAACACTCATTGTTATTATGGCTGTAACTGCAGAAAGTTTTCTTACGGCAGGCGAATCGAATCTTTTTCCGAAAAATTCAGGCATCGTAAGTGCCTTTGACCTTCTCAGGTATCTTCCGAAAAATACCGAGCCGAAAATATAACCTGCACACGCAAGTGCAGTCAGCGTAAATACGGGAGCAAATCCTCCGTCATAGCAACAGCCGGCTTCCCCCATGAACGCGCCGGTAGACAAATAGGACGCAACCAGAGAGCCTGTAATCAGCAGCACCGGTGCATTCCTGCCTGCCACATAAAATTCTTCCGCATTTTTTACTTTTCTCTTCAGAAAAATGCCTATGACCATAAATATGATCATTGCAATGATTATGCCCCAAAAATAAACATTCATATGGTTCCCGCTTCAAATATACGTTTAATAATCTTATTTTTCTTCTTTATCAATTATCTGCTTATATTCTTTCTTCAGCCTGATATAAGACCACACTGCAAAGAACGTAAGCCATGCTCCGATAAAAGCTGCAACTGCAATTTCCATAAATCCCCCTGTATAAACTGAATCAAATCAGTTCCTTCAATGCCACCCTGTCTATCTTGCCGTTGACATTAGCAGGCATTTCATCCAGATGCTCCATCCTGTTAGGAATCATGTATGCAGGAAGGAGTTTCTTAAGACCCGATACAATAGTATCATCATCTTCAGTACCTGTATAGAACAGAACTATCCTGCTTCTCTTTGTATCATACAGACAGCATGCCCTGTCAATCCCTTCAAGAGATGATACAGCTGTCTCAATCTCGCCCAATTCAATTCTGTTGCCCATGTGCTTTATCTGGAAATCTTTTCTTCCCATATAAATGATGCATCCTTTTTCATCGGCTTTTACAAGATCCCCCGTATTGTACATGTATTTTGTATCAGGATCATCCCCGTCCCTGTAAAGCGGATTAGGAGTAAACACCTCGGCTGTTTTCTCAGGCATATTGTAATATCCTTCTGCAACAGCCTTACCGGAAATGCATAATGACCCTGTCTGCCCCTGTTCGCATAATCTGTTATTGTCATCCAGTATCAGAACCTTCATATACGGAACAGGATATCCGATAGGTATGGATTCCGCAGGATCAAGCTCCCTGTCAATCTCATAATACGAAATCATCTCAGTGGACTCTGTAAGACCATAGAGATTATAAAATTTAGTATCCGGATATTCCCTCTTCCACATGTTCATCTGCTTTGCAGGCATGACTTCACCGCCAAACAGCACCAGCTTAAGATCATCAAGATGAACCTCTGGAAGTGCCCTGAAATTGGCAATAAGGCAGAGGATAGAAGGAACCCAGTCGATAAAGTTTACATGGCGCTCCTTTAAATACTCTAATAGCATAACCGGGAAGGAAAATGTATTCTTAGGCACAATATGGCATGTACCTCCGCAGAGGATTGTAAGATATATATCGGGACAGCTCATTATAAAATAAAAAGGTGTCTGATTAGCCGTTATCATAGAATCATCGAGTTTAAAGAAGTCCCTGTACCACTTGATATAGGGCGGGAATGCTTTCTGCTTGATGATAACGCCCTTAGGCACACCGGTCGAACCTGATGTAAAAAGGACAAACATCGTAGCCGTCTCATCGATTCTGCTTTTAATATCGAGAAGAAGATTCTCATCAATTTCAGAGTTCATCACTTCTTCGTACAGGAGAACATCCGCATCATCGGCACCATATCCTGATTCTGCCAGTACCTCTGCAAGCTGCTCCCTGGAGGCGTCTGTTGTGATAAACGCCGACGGACGAAGTGTTTCAAGAATCTTTTTTATCCTCACCGAGGGCATATGTACATCAAGAACTGTATAGAAATTGCCGCTGTACAATATTCCCAACATGGACGGTATGCATTCGACGCTTTTTTCCATGAATATGCAGACAGGCTTTTGGAAATACCCGGAACCTGCCAGTACCGTACCTATTTTTTTTGAACAATTCTCCAGCTCACTGAAAGTAATGCTTTTGTGCTCGTCAATAAACGCTTTCTTATCGGGGAAGCTTTTTGCAGTACTTTCCAGATAATCTGTAACCAGTTCCATTTTTACAGTCTCCTTGTCC
>JABUTA010000004.1 GCA_021443845.1 Parasporobacterium sp. | reverse complement strand
CCGTCGTCAAAAGGATGGCATTTTACAAGCCACGGGCTGCTTCGCAGCTGGCGCTGCTTTCGCATCCCTGCAGGAATTCGCACTTTCGGGATGTTCCATCCCTTCGTGCTCATTTCCTGCCGTCGTCAAAAACGCTGGAATTTTCATCCGTGAGCAAGCTCCCGGCTGTCAATTCCGGCGTTTTGACTCGTGGCTTGTAAAATATTCATGAATATTTTATACCAATTTACTGGTATTTACTCTTGACTTTGTATATGATGTTTTCGGAGACTTAATGGCAATTTGATATATATTTATATTTTTATGGGAAAGGCGGATGATAATAATGAAATTAGACATTATAAGAACATCGTTGGTTAATGACTATAATGCTACAGGTATTGCTTCTACTGTGACTGCTGCAGAATATGCTGTGGACGGTAAGGCTGAATGCAGGACTGCAGGCGAGGGTGAAGTTCTGGTTCTGGTAGTTGACGGTGCCCAGAAGGACCTTATTGGGGGCAGATCTTATGAGGTTAAGGACAGCTTCGAAATAGTATCTACAAAGGTTTACAGAAAAGCCGGACCTTCTGCCGCTCCGTGGCTCAATGCAAAGGATGAGGAAAAAGCTACATACTATTTCCGTCAGGCACTGCTGGTAAATGAAGGAAAAATTGAAGACGATTACTCAGTAAAACAGATCATCACAGGGGGCAGATATGATGATAAGTCTGCAGATGGAATCACGCTGGTTTCCGGAGGCGGACATTTCAACGGTATCCTCGTAGATAACGGTTCTGAATATACTATCACCAACTCAAAGTTCTACGGATACGGTGACGGCGGTGATGACCTGTCCGGCTGGGGCACTCTGCTTATGGCTGACAACAAGTCAGTGCTGAATGTCAGCGACTGTTATATTGAAACAGAAGGCGCAACAAGATGCTCTATCTACGCTGACAACACATCAATCGCAAATGTCAAGAACACTGTTATCTATACAAAAGAAACACCTGATACCTATGAAGAATATCAGAATCTGGTGCCGGGTATGATGAAGAGAGTACCTTTTGCACTGGGTATGGACGGAACCATCAGATCCTTCAACGTTATGGCTGATGGCCAGGGTATTTTCGAAAACTGTATCGTGGTATCCACCAGCTGGGGAACCCTGTCAACCGACTCAGGTACGGCTTATGATCTCTGCGGCACATATGCTATCAATGCAAAGGACACATTCTCAGGCATCGGTACGCTTGAGATTGCTCAGGAAGGAAAGGAATACACCGCAGTTAAGGAAATGAACGGTGTTAAGTACGGATTCACAGTTGGGGGCTCAGGCTATGTAACCTACGCAGACTCAGGCGTTCACAATTTCTATGACAATGTTGAATTCTGGTCACCTGACTTTATCCAGATCATGGGTTCGGGCAATACAGGCTCTGATTATAGGAATTCCGTGCTTAATGCAGGACATACAGCTTTCATGTCACAGCAGACCTCAGGGGGTACATTCACATTTGAAAACACAAAGATCAATACTGTAGATTCATTGCTCCAGATCAAGTCAGGGGCTGCAAATACCGGTTTTGCAAACATGGTTCTTGACAGTACAGAGGTAAACTTCTCAGGGACATCTACCCGTGACACAGGAATCCTCTGCGAGCTGGTTGAATCAGATGATGCAGGCAATCCGGGTATCCTTACATACACTATCAATGACCACTCAGAGGAGGCAGTTGCTACAAACAGCTCCGTAAATGATTCTTCATTTACCATGAAGAACGGTTCTTACAAGGGCAATATCTACAACTGCATCTACAATTATAAGCAGAACCTTAACGTAACAGTGGAAAATGCAGAGTATGAAGGAACAGTTTCTTCCACAACATATGTTCATGTTGACCTTGAAGGAAATCTTGTACCAAACGGCACGGTTCTCAATGCTTTCATGGGATCAAAGGAATATGACCACTGCAACTACCTGGCTGAAAAAGGCGGATATACACAGGACTGCAAGCTCATCGGACGTTATAAGCACACAGCAGCTCCTGTGCTGAACAATCCGATCAATGTTACCCTTAAGAATGCTAAATGGACAGTAACAGGAGACGGATATCTGAATGCACTGGCAGCAGATAATCTGACAGATATCACAGCAGCAGCCCCTGTAACCGTAACGGTTAAGGCTCTTACCATCGGCGGAAAAGCATATGAAGACGGAACATATAACCAGGGCAATATTACAATAGTTGTTGACTCTACTGCCATAGAAGTAATTGACAACGGTATCTGCGATGCAGGGCAGACCTACGGAAACGTTAAATATTCATTTGTGGCAATGACAGAAGACGGCGAACTTGATTCCAGGGCTGTAACCGTTAAGAGACAGAATTACATTGACGGAAATGTATATTACAAGCTTATCCCGACTGAAGGATATACGATTCTTTCAACAGAGGCTGTATCCAGCAGGATTGAGCCGAATACTGCCGGCGGCGAGCTGGAAATCTATGAATATGTTCTCTGCCCGGAAAACGGCACCACAGAAATGGGACTCCGTATTGTTGTATCCAGATAATTATTCAGCAGGTGAATCAATATGATGGTTTCAACAAGGGGCAGATATGCGCTTCGTATGATGGCAGATCTGGCAGTTAATCAGAAGGATGGCTATGTAGCTCTGAAAGATATAGCGGAGCGGCAGCAGATATCAAAGAAATACCTTGAGCAGATAATACCTCTTATTAACAAGGCCGGTCTTCTTACTACCACACGGGGGTTTCAGGGAGGATATCGCCTGGCAAAACTGCCTGAGGAATATACCGTAGGGGAGATACTGCGTGCTGCAGAAGGCAGCACTGCACCGGTATCATGCCTGGAAACTCCGGAGAATACCTGCATCCGCTGCGGTGAATGTGTGACACTTCCTGTATGGAAGGGGCTCAGAAAGGTAGTTGATGAATATCTTGATGGTATTAATCTTCAGACTGTAATCGAAGGATCAGGAAATGAAGATGAAATATAACAGACGGAATAGTCTGAATTTGGTGGAGAAATGATCAAAGCAGGGGCAGTGCGGCATGCATTGCCCTTACTTTGAAACATAAAACCTACTGAATTGATATGATATTGAACTGTCTGCATTATTACCGGGCATATTCTGATGCTGAGGAAACATATGTATAATGCTGAAGGGCACTTGCCATTGGGAGTATACGGGTATATGCTATGTGACATGCGGATCCGGAGGGCAGGTAATCTGAGGACACTTATGCTCTGGAGAGACATATGTGCTGTCCCGCTGCCGGTTCAGCCGCAGTACAAACAAAATAAAATACCGGAAACATCCGAAGATACATGCGAGGAAAACAGATATGGGAAGAATATATACTTCTGCAGAGCAGCTGATAGGAAGGACTCCGCTGCTGGAGCTTGTAAATATTGAAAGGAAAACGGGGCTGAAGGCAAAGATATTCGCCAAGCTGGAGGGTATGAACCCGGCAGGATCTGCCAAGGACAGGGTGGCCCTGGCTATGATAAACGACGCAGAAGAAAAGGGACAGTTAAAGCCCGGCGGAGTGATCATCGAGCCCACCAGCGGCAATACGGGGATAGGACTGGCAAGTGTGGCTGCTGTAAGAGGGTACAAGGCAGTAATAGTAATGCCGGACACCATGAGCGTGGAACGTATCCGTACCATTAAGGCTTACGGCGCAGAGGTTATTCTGACTCCCGGAGCAGAAGGCATGAAGGGTGCCATAGCAAAGGCTGAAGAACTTCATGATCAGATTCCGGGGTCTATGATAGCAGGACAGTTTGACAATCCCGCCAACCCGAAGGCTCACTTCGATACCACAGGTCCTGAAATATATGAGGATACAGACGGAAAAACAGATATATTTATAGCCACAGTAGGAACAGGAGGCACCCTTACAGGAACAGGCAGATATCTCAAGAGCAGAAAACCTGATATAAAAATCATAGCGGTTGAGCCGTCGGACTCTCCCCTTCTGTCAAAGGGATATGCGGGTTCTCACAAAATCCAGGGCATAGGAGCCAACTTTGTGCCGGCAGTTCTGGATACTGAAATATATGATGAAATCATCTGCGCGGATACGGAGAAATCCTATGAAGCTGCAAGAATGATGGGACGCGCAGAGGGAATCCTGGTGGGAATATCATCAGGTGCAGCACTCAGTGCGGCAATTAAAATTGCGAAACGCACGGAAAATGAGGGCAAAAATATAGTGGTACTTCTTCCTGACACAGGAGACAGATACCTGTCTACGGAAATGTATGAAAACTGATTGAAAATTTCCGCATTTGACGCGCCGGACATTTTGCAAAGACAGGCATTAAACCTGTCGGAATGATGTTAAAAAGATGAACAATAACAAGAAGTCAGCATTGAAAGTATACTGTGCTTTCAATGCTGACATTTTTATACTTATGCAACTGTTGAGCAACATGTGAAATTTAAGAAGGTCTGCGGGGACGCTTGATCCCATGCCACATAGGGCAAAAAACTGACAGTTGAGTACACAGTTATTGAGATGAAGTCTCTGCGAGATTACTATCCCGTTATCAATTGAATTTTAAACGTAGTATTTATTGGGAGCATATATTATGAGTAAGGAAAAGAAAGTCAAAACAAAAAAGAAAGGCAAAGGGCTCATAATCGCCATAGCAGTCATACTTGTTCTGGGGATAGCGATCAATGCCGCAGCCTTCTATTTCGAAAGAATTCTGGACATTTATGTGGGAAAAGGAGAAGAGCATATAATTGAAGTACCGGGTTCAGAGAACTGGGACAAGGAATACTATTCTTCAGAATTTGCATCAGCAGAGGACTGCGATGTGTTTGCTAAGGATGTAACTTACAGAATAGCTTCTGAAGGTGTAACACTTCTTAAGAATGAAGCCGGTGCATTACCTCTTTCAGCAGACGAGACGAAGATTTCGTTCTTCGGAAGAAGAAGTGTTGATACAGTATTCGGAGGTACCGGATCGGGTTCAGGTTCCGAAGGACAGGCTCACAGTTTTACGGATGTGTTCACAACAGCAGGATACAGTGTAAATCCTAAGCTTACAGCCCTTTATACTGACAATCTCAGTAAGGTTCCGGTACAGGAAAACAGCATGGATCATCCTGAAGGAAGAACATACTACATCGGAGAGTTTCCACAGAGCTATTATGATTCCAAGATTACGGATTCATATAAGGATTATAACAATGTAGGTTTCGTAGTAATCGGCCGCCAGGGCGGTGAAGGAATGGACTTCTGTACAGACCTTAAGGGGTCAATTACATCAGGCGAGACAGCAATGTCAGCCAGTGTTGAGGAAACCAAGAACTATGTTGACGGACAGACTCAGTTAGAGCTCAGTAAGGAAGAAAAAGATCTTATCGCACATGTTACTGAGAACTTTGACAAAGTTGTAGTTCTGGTAAACAGCGCCAACGTAATGGAAATCGGGGAACTTGCCAATAACGACAAGATAGATGCAATCCTGTGGATCAGCTATCCGGGTTCAAGAGGACTTGAAGCTGTTGCAGACATAGTATCCGGTAAGGTTAATCCGTCAGGACATACAGTTGATACCTGGATTACAGATCTCACCGCAGACCCAACCTTTGTTAATACCAACTCCAAGAGATATCTCAATGTTGATTCATCGAATGCCATAGGACACGTATCAACAGTAGATTATGAAGAAGGTCTGTATTTCGGTTACAGATACTACGAAACAGTTTATGCAGACGGCGGAACCTTCACAGTTGAAGGCGAGGGCGGAAAGTCTTATGAAGAAGCAGTGGTTTATCCTTTCGGATACGGACTTAACTATGGAAGCTTCGAACAGTCTATAAAGAATGTTGAAGAAAAAGACGGTGTCATCAATGTAACAGTAACTGTTAAGAACACACAGCCTGAAGGCGGTTATGCAGGAAAAGACGTAGTTCAGTTATACTACTCAGCACCTTATACACCGGGTGGAATAGAAAAATCAGCCCTCGTGCTGGCAGCATTTGACAAGACAGAAATGCTTGAACCGGGGCAGGAATGCGAAGTAGTCCTTACTATCAGGGATGAAGACATGGCTTCTTATGATTATTCAGGCAGCGGATGCTATGTTCTTGAAGCCGGAGACTACGTTCTTTCAGTAAGAAAGAATGCTCACGAATTATATGGAGATAACTGTGAATACACAGTAAAGGTTGCAGATACAAAGATTTATAATGATGCCAACCCGCGTAATGCAGAAAAGGAAGCCCAGACAGGTCAGTTCGTGAATATATCTGATGAAGCTAAAGCCTCCCATACAGTTGAGGCGGCAGTTAACAGATTCCAGAACTTATCTGACAGATTCACAGCATACGCAGATGCAGTGGACGGAAAGGCTGTTAATTTCACAAGAGCAGATTTTGCAGCTTCCTTCCCGACAGCTCCGACAGCAGCAGACCTTACGGCACCGGAAGAAATAATGTATGCATTCGGAACATATACGCCGGATTACTATGATGATGCGGATCCGGAACCTGTAACAGGTGCGGAAACAGGACTCAGCGTTCTGTCCATGAGAGGTGCCTCATATGATGATCCTATGTGGGAACAGCTCCTGGATCAGCTGACACCTAAGAAGATGGCAGAGTTCATCTATGCAGGTAATCAGGGAACAACCCCGTTAAGAGGTATTGAACTTCCGGCAACGGATGCAACCGATGGTCCTGCGGGCCTTAAGCAGTACGGTGGTCTGGGAATGTCCACAAGCGGTAACTTTAACTGCAGTTCGACACTTCTTGCAGCAACCTGGAATATAGATCTTGCGGAAGACTTCGGATACTCAGTAGCAAGTGAAGCCCTTATAGCCAATAAGAACGGCTGGTATGCACCGGGTCTTGATATGCACAGATCAGCTTTCGGCGGACGTAACTTTGAGTATTATTCAGAGGATCCGATAATCTCAGGCTTCATGTGTGCTTATACAGTTCAGGGCTGTGCACAGAAAGGTCTTATCTGTTACTTCAAACACTTTGCACTTAATGACAGTGAAGAACACAGAATAGATGAAGCAGGTTTCTGTGTATGGGTAAATGAGCAGGCGCTCAGAGAGATATATCTCAAGGCATATGAAATTGCAGTTGAGACTCCGGTAGTAACCCTTAAGTACTTAAGCGACGATGGTGAAGTCCTTTATAAGGATATGCGTGCAGCAACGGCGATCATGAGCTCCTTCAACAGAATCGGCGAAACCTGGGCAGGAGGATGCTCAGCACTTCTTAACGAAGTACTCAGGAGTGAATGGGGATTTCTGGGAACAGTTATAACAGACTTTAACGGATATCCGTTCATGTTTGTAGAACTCGGTGTTAAGAACGGAAATGACCTGATGCTTTCCAATGTTGCAACTATTCCGACAAAGATCGAAGATCCAAAGAATAAGAGCACTATCAAATATATGCGTCAGGCAGTTAAGAACTGTGCTTATACCATAGTCAACTCCAATGCGGTAAACGGAAAGAGTGCAACTACAACAGTAACCTATGATATGTCACCATGGAAGAAGCTTCTGTTCGGACTTGACGGTGTACTTGCAGCAGCTGTCATAGTGCTTATCGTAATCTTTATAGTAAAGAGAAAGAAAGCCGGCAAAACCACCATAGAGGTAAAGAATGCCGAATAAAACAATTTGTTACTTACCCTATGGGGTGTAAATAAAATTCTTTATAAGGAAAGGAAAAAAATCATGAAAAAAATTATTGCATCAGTAGTATTGGCAGCTATGCTTTGCGCAGCACTCTTCACAGTAGCAGGCGCTAAGGGAAAAGGACCTATGGTAGTTACAACACAGTCAGCTTACATCGAAGAAGGCTATGAAGGCGATGTTTGGAACGGTGTTTGCGAAAACGTAATCCTCAGCGAAGACGGCACTTATGTTCGTACAGAAAACACAGAGATCATCCATGTTTCCGGTAACGTTGTAACATACTGGACATACACAGCATGGGGCGAGTATGAAGAAGTAGAAAATGACGGTGAAACAAGAGTTGTTGTTCTTAAGGCTCCTACAGACGTTGAATACGTTATGAATGATGCTCTTACAACAGTTGATGATGACGAAAGCCTTCTTGAGTACTTCGAAGAAGAAACTATCGAAATCAATCTTGAAACATCTAAATATGCTTATGCTGAATAATTGAAATAATCCTTAACGGATTCATATCAATTGAATTATACAGGGCGGCATCCTTTTTAGGAGGCTGCCCTGTATGCAGACATTTTTACAGAGCCCGAAAGGACTCTGTATGTTGCTGTATGTTATGACTGATATTGTCGTGACATGTTGAACATAAAGTGAGACAATATTGCACAAGGGGAAGAGAAATTCTGCGTGCTTACGGCACATCGGCAGATCTGATCGGGGGGAGATTATTCTGCCATTGGGGGTGAGAAAATGATAAGGATTGCTATAGTGGAGGATAATCAGCAGGAGGCCGATTATCTTATAAAGACGATAGAACGGTTCGGGGAAGAGCATAACGAAACTTTTTGTATAACCCATTTTAATAATGCAGTGATTTTTCTGGATCAGTACAGACCGGATTATGAGCTGATCTTCATGGATATAGATATGCCGCTGATAAACGGTGTAGAGGCCACCAAGAAACTCCGGAAAATTGACGATAAGGTGGTATTGATTTTTGTTACGGCCCTGGCCCAGTATGCCATTCAGGGCTATGATGTAGGGGCAATGGATTACCTGCTGAAACCGGTCAATTATAATGTGTTTAAAACCAAGATGACCAGGGCGCTTACAGCAGTATCGAAAAACAAAGGCAAACAGATAGTTATCAGAACGGACAATAAAGTAAAGGTAATAGATGTTAAAAATATCATATTCATAGAAATGTACAATCATTACCTGAACTTTCACATAGATGATACCGATGAAGTATATAAGATGCGGGGTACCCTCCTTGCTGCAAAGGAACTTTTAAACGATCTGTACTTTGAAGAATGCAATAAGGGCATACTGGTAAATCTGTCAAAAGTGTCAGGGGTAGAAGGTTTTAAGCTGATATTGAATAACGGCGAGGAACTGTCCCTGAGCAGGACAAAGAAATCACTGTTCATGCAAAGACTTGCTGAATTTCACGGAAATTACAAGCTTAATCTGGGGAGGCTTCAATGATATACTGGAAAATGAACCTGGCTCAGCTAATGGGTATAAAGATGCTGATACTGCTATCTGCAGAACTTATGTTCTGCAGATATATTCCGAGACGAGATCATTTCTGGCCAAGACTCATAGGATCCGGAATACTGTGCATTGCTATAGCATTTGTTGTGCCGATTGATTTTCCGAATCAGCTTATCAGCGGAACTATCATATTTCTGTTTCATATGCTGCTGTCCATGCTGTGGCTGTTCTTCTGCTTTAAAATAGACATGAATACTATTTTATTCATAGTGTCAGAAGGTAAAGTCTGCACTATGATGGCAAGTATCATGGAAAAGCCCCTTGCTATTTTGCTCCCGGGGAAGTTTGCACTTGATTCCATTTTCACTGCCCGGGGCCTTATGTTTTATGGAAAAGCGCTTTTTGGAGTTGCAGTCATATTTCCCATAATATATTTATTATTTGCCCGAAAATATAAAAGAATCAATATCAGCAGGAAATGGAGTCCTGTTCTGTGGATGATCTTTATCATGATATTCATTGTTGATATAGTAATGTATTTTATGTTCTCTGCATATATGGAACAGGGGGATAATCCGTTAAATACGATAGGGCAGGTAATGTATTACTGCATTGAGCTTTTCATGCATATATTTGTTATCTTCCTCCTCAATACCATATACCAGAATTCAGAGATAAAGACGGAGCTGGACAGTGTTAATGCCCTATGGGCAAGGTCCAAGACACATTACGATATAACCAAAGACACTATTGATGCCATTAACCGTAAATGCCATGACCTTAAGCATCGGGTAATGGAACTTCAGAACTGTAATTCTCAGGTTGATTTCGATGACATTTACAGAGCCATAGATTTTTATGACAGCAGGGTGAAAACAGGCAATGAGGTACTGGATGTCATACTGGCTGAAAAGAACCTTATATGTGCGGATAAAAAAATTCATATAGAATGTATGGCCGACGGAAGGGGTCTTAACTTCATGGACAAAACAGACCTGTTCGTCCTGTTTGGCAATATTATGGATAACTGCATCGAAGCTGTGGAAAAGTTCGAGGATCAGGAAAAATTCATACTGATAAATGTCATGACCAGAGAAGGCTTTGTCATTATCAACACGACCAATCCGTACAAAGGGCAGATAAAATGGCGTGACTATCTTCCGGAAACCAGCAAAGGGGATAATTCCAATCACGGTTTCGGCATGATAAGCATAGATACTATCATAAGAAGATATGACGGAGAGATGACGATCATAAGTGACGGAGGAATCTTTGAACTGAAGATTATTATACCGATAGCAAGGCAGTGATTTACGTAGCAGGTTACTGTAAATAATGCAGTCTATATGTGTTGTGATGGCAGATAATGTCGTCTTCTATATACAGAAAACAAAAAAATACAGGCAATAAGTGAAATAACCGGGCCAGGAGCCTTCAGACTCCCAGCCTGGTTATTTTTGTGAGGACTTTGTATGCAAAAAGCGATATGAATCCATTGACCTTCCACGGACAGATTCCGGTTATTATCATCAATGGCATTTTTCTGAGCTTATTATAGAGCTTAAAGTCGTTTGAACGGAGCGAATGCCACATGCACTCCAGATCCTTTCTGCGTACATATTCATCCTTCTGGGTGGTAAAGAAATATGTATTGGCCAGAACAGAGTGAAGAAAGTGATACATTTGCTTCTGAAGCGGCTTGCAGAGGGAGCTGATCTCTTCATACGAGTATAATTTCATCATGGAAGAAGTAACCAGAATCTGCTGTCTGTAGCGGGATACCATGTTCTCAATGGTTACGGACTGATCACTCCGTCCTATGTAATAATGATACAGGTCTGTATCGGAATAATATATTTTGTTAACAAAAGGCAGTTGTGCGTAGGAAAACAGATTATCCACATAAAATGTTTTCTCCGGAAGGGTTATTCCGGAATTTCGCACCATATCAGTGCGGGATATAATGGAATGCATAAGGAGCATATGCCACAGGTACATAGGCCTTGATTCCTCCCAGGAGGATATCCTGCCTGCCGGAAAGTTTCTCCGAAAACTACTTACATAATGAGTGTTGTCAGTTGCCCTTTCATAGACAAAGTTGGTTATATAAAGATCGGCAATGATATCCTGCTCCAGATTGGTTTTTATGGTGCTGAGAAGATCCAGCAAGGCATCACTGTCCAGCCAGTCATCTGAGTCCACCACCTTGAAATACAGACCGGTTGCCGCCTTTAGTCCACAGTTTATGCCGGATCCGTGACCACCGTTTTCTTTATGGATAACCCTGATTATGGATGGATAGCAGACACTGTAAGCATCAGCAATATCTGCAGTATTGTCTGTGGAACCATCATTAATGATGATGATCTCTACATATTCTCCGCCGGCCAGGAGGCTGTTTATACATTTTTTCATATATGCCGCAGAGTTGTAACAAGGCACTGCAAAAGAAATCAATTTCATGTCACTTCTGTTTGGAGAGGAATTTCTTCAGTCCTTTCATAAGATTTCCGTTAAATACCAGCAGCATTCCGTCAAGCTGGTTCTGACTCATGCCGCCAAACTTGGCAAGAGCACGCATAGGCTGGTGAACCATACCCATTTCCAGTGTGTTGGCGGTTGTACGTTTTCCTGTTTTCCATAAAACCTTGTGAGCTGTATTTATACCCCCGGAAAATACACGCCCTATCAGGCTTCTGGAATATTTAAGTTCTGTAACAGTATTATTGAGTCCTATCTCTATACGGGTGTTTTTGCGGTTAACGTAGTTATATTCCGGTATTACGACTTTTCTCCCAAGAAGGGATTCGAACTCTTCACGGGAAATATTCTTAACATCTGCATCAAAGTATTTTTTCAATGCTTCAGCATTTTCATAGAATGTGGTGTCATTTCCCTGAATATAAACAGTGTCATTCAGCCTTATATCCCGGCTGGAAGCACCTATAAGGATGTCATAATCTCCGGACTCAGTCTGCCACTCATCAGCCAGGGAGTTATATACTCTGAATGAATAACTGTCGAACGGTATGAATACTTCCTTTTCCTCTCCGGGCTCCAGAAAGATTTTTATGAATCCCTTAAGCTCCTTTGCAGGTCGGAATATTTTATCAGATTCTTTTCTGATATACAGCTGGGCAGTTTCTGCTCCTTTGTGCTTCCCGGTGTTTTTGATAGTAAAAACTGCGCCATTTTCATCACATCTCAGGCCGCGGTATTCGAATGTTGTATAGGACAGTCCATAACCGAAAGGATAACGCACATTAATACCGGCAGTATCGTAATATCTGTATCCTATATAGATGCTTTCACGGTATTCTGAAATAAAATCATCTGCATGGAACAGATGGGAAGTGGAGCAGTCTTCGTATCTGTAAGGATAGCTTTCTGCCAGTTTGCCGCTGGGGCATGTCCTGCCGCTCAGGATGTTGAGAAGGGCAGTAGGTGCAGCCTGTCCTGCAAGATATGCATGGACGATGGCATCAGACTGTTCGATGATATCCATTTCCACAGGGCTTCCGCAGAACAGGACGGTTACGATCTTCTTGCCCAGCTTTTTAAGTTCTGCAAAGAGTGACAGCTGGTTGTCAGGAAGCTTCATGGATTTTCTGTCTATACCTTCGGCCTCGCTTAATTCATCCAGACCGGCAAAGAAAATAATGATATCGGATGATGCAGCAAGAGTAACTGCTTTTTCAGCAAGTTTTCTGTCGGATCCTCCATAACGTTTGAAGCCTTCAGCATAACCTGTAAAATGGAAATTGTATTTTCTCACCTCATCCAGGAAGGTTTCTGTCATGGTAGGATTAACAATAGAAGATCCGGCGCCCTGGAACCGGGGATTTCCTGCAAAAGATCCGATAAAGCACACTCTGGAGTCTGTGTACAGGGGAAGAACATTTTCATCATTTTTCAGAAGAACCATGGCTTCTTCTGCACAACGGCGGGCAATATTATGATGGGCATTTACATCAAAGGTTTCAGGAACGGTTTTTACAGCAGCATCAGTTGTAAGGATAAGGTCTATGAGCCTGTCCAGATTTTCATCTACCAGGTTTTCTGCCAGTGTCCCTTCTTCCATGGCTTTGTATATATCGTCTGCACCGTATACACAGGCCGGCATTTCCAGCTCGTTGCCGCATTCGAGCCCCTTTACTCTGTCGTTGCAGCCTCCCCAGTCAGTGACCACAACCCCGTCATAACCCCATTCACCTCTCAGAATATCCTGCATCAGATGCGGGTTTTCATTGGCATATTCACCGTTAACTTTATTGTATGAGGACATAAGGGTCCTGGTATGGCCTTCTTTTACTGCTATTTCAAAGGCAGTGAGGCAGATTTCTCTTATGGTTCGTTCATCAGCGACAGAATCGATGACCATACGGCGGTTTTCCTGACTGTTAAGGGCAAAGTGCTTGATGCAGGCGGATATCCCATTAGACTGGATGCCTTTTATATAAGAGGCGGCCATCTTACCTGCCAGGTAGGGATCTTCTGAGAAATATTCAAAGTTCCTGCCGCATAAAGGATTCCTCTTTATGTTAGTGCCGGGCCCTAATAACACATTTACATTCTGGGCAGCGGCTTCTTCTCCGAGAGCCCGGCCCATTTCCTCACCCAGCTGCGGATTCCAGCTGTTGGCCATACCGGCAGCTGTTGGAAAACATGTTGCGGGTATACTGGCATTAAGCCCTAAATGATCTGATGCAGCGGCCTGTTTTCTGATGCCGTGAGGTCCGTCTGCAAGATATGCAGACGGAATACCGGCATTTTCTATCGGCAGGGTGGACCAGAAGTCTTTCCCTGTAAGGAGGTTGGCTTTCTGTCTTCTTGATAATTTGGAAATGATATCTGCGTGCTTCATGGCTTATTTTTTACCTTTCTTCTTTGAGGCAAGCTTGGCCTGATATTTTGCTTCTTCCTGTGCGAAATCAAGACCCTTTTCCCCACAGCGCTTTCTGAGTTCTTCTATACGTGCTTCTTCGGCGGCTTTTTCCGCAGCCTCTTCTTCGAGCCTTAACTTTTCTTCAGGCTCTATCCATTCAATACCGGCTGCCAGGGCAGCAGCTTTCTGATGCTCACGGATAGTCTTATGATCGGCATCCAGATTCTTTTCAACATTGAAGAAAAGAATCATGAGTCCGCAGATAATGAAACCTATGGTTTCTATCCAGATATAGCTGATAGTAACAACATTTTTTACAGCTTCAGGCTGAGCAGCGCCTCCGGAAACGAAGCCCGCACCACCCATAAGACCGTTGAATATACCTATGGAAAGGGGGACAGTTACTATCATGATGGCACTGTAGATGGACATGGTAAACCCGTCACACCTTAACCTGCCTGTGGCTTCTATATGATCCAGTACGTCTGCGATCATAGCAAGTATCATGTAGCATGCAGGGGATGAGCCAAGGCACTTAAGTGCAATACCTATGGCAACGGCAATGATATTGTTTACAAACAGGCCTGCGATCACACCGCCTATAACGCCCAGCGCCAGGCCTGACAGCACAACAACCTTTTTGTTGAATTTATTGGCAAGGGGCCAGATGATGACAATGGCAACTGCCATGGGAAGAGCACCTACAAAACCCAGGATGGCCTGCATGGTGCCGGCACCGCCTACGGTGTCTCCGAAAAGAACATTGCAGAAGTCATACATGGAAGCATTCTTGAAGGTTCCTGCGAACTGGAACACAAAGTAGAAGATGATAACGATCCACCAGTATTTATCGGATGCCGCCAGCTTCAGCTGTTTTTTTACGGAAGGCTTGTCCTGACCGGACTCTGGCATTGAAAATACTTCTTCTGATACTCTCTCTCTTGTGAAATAGTACTGGAGCACTACGATAAGGAAGCTTAATATTCCCACCAATACAAAGCACAGTGTCCATGAAGATGAGTTGTATTTAATGAACAGGTCTATGACTATAGGAAAGATCATGGCTCCGGTACCCATAACACCTATACTGGCCATGTTGGTAGCGGAAGCAAGGGCACCCCTCTGTTTGCTGTTTCTTGTGGATAGAGGAACAAGGGTACTGTTGGAGGTGTTGTAAAGAGGATAGGCTATCGCGTAATAGATATTGTAGGAAATAGCCTGGATTATCATCTTGGTGGTGGGCGCTGCATCGGATGGGGCAATGAACATTAATATACATGCAATTCCCAGCATGACAGAGGAAAGCAAAATCCAGGGTCTTGCCTTACCTGCTTTTGTTCTGGTGCGCTCAATCAGCTGCCCTACCAGAAGGTTTCCTGCAACAACAAGAATGGCAGACAGCAAAGGAAGCAGTGTCATGAACTGCATTACAGATCTGTAAACCTCGGTAGAAGAGTCTGCAAGTTCGTTTGCGAATAATACATATTTCCAATAGGTGGTGATCTGGGCACCTAAGATGCCGCTTAATAACAGGCCTCCGAAGGGACCTATAAGATATCCCAGAGCGAGTTCCGGGAGTTTTACATTAGCCGATCTGATCTTTGTGGAAAATAAAGGCTTTTCAAAAATACTGGTTTTGCTGCTCATAATAGTTCACCCCGTTCTTGCAGCTGCATACAGATAAAAAAGGGACACGAAACTGATACTGCTGTATTAAAGACCTGTCTGATTTATGTCTGCATGAAAGCTGCAGTTGTTCAAGTTATACATTTATTCATACCGGATTTTACTACCAACTTTCAGGTGAAAGATTTGTTGTGTCTCAAGTGGTAGGAAAATATCCTTATAACGCATAGGCTTCGCAGTTTGTGGCAAAAAAAATGCCGTATAGTACAAAAGAGTTGTTTAAGACAGGGAAAGCAATATAGTACGGAATATCCAAAATATATAAAACGGAGGAGGAGTTTATGAAAAAAAGAATAGTTTCATTAGTGGCACTTGCGGCAGTGCTGGCAGTGTGTCTTTGCACCCCCATGCTCACAGGTGCCGAAGAAGGAAAACACGAGCATGTATTTAATAACGGTATCTGCGAATGCGGCAAGTATGAGGTGGCTTTTTCTTCACGTATTCCCATTAAGGACAAGCTGACCAAGGATATTGAAGAAAAAGGTACTCTTGAAACATTGACCTACACTACTCACGTATATTCACTGGAAGAAGCAAAGGGCGAGGAAGTTACAGTTGAGAAGAATCTTCAGGTATACCTTCCTTACGGGTACGATCCGGCTCAGCAGTATAACATTTTCTATCTGACCCACGGTGCAGGTGAAAGCGAATATTACTGGCTGAACGATGAACCTGTTTATGAGGGAACAAAGGCAATGGGTAAGACAACCAAGGCTGTTATCGATAACTGCCTTAAACAGGGAATCACAGACCCTATCATATTTGTATCGGTGACCAGCATCACAAAGGCTCCGGAGGGAGAAGAAACCCAGTTTGTGGATAACAACGATTTTGCAAAAGAACTTCGCAATGACATCGTACCTTTCGTTGAATCCAGGTATTCAACCTATGCCGGCGGTGATGTAAGTGAGGCAGGACTTATAGCTTCCCGTGATCATCGTGCATTTGCAGGCTTTTCAATGGGCGGAGCCGTTACAGCTGCACAGGTTATGATGCCTAACCTCGATATGTTCTCATGGTTCGGCACATATTCAGCAGCATTTGGTGCTGAAGTATTTCCGTATACACCTGCTGACTTCCAGGCAGCTCTCGAAAGCTTCGGAAAAGATTACCCTGTAAATTACTGGTTCAACGGTGACGGCACAGCCGACTTTGTCCGTGACGCTCACTGGAATTTCAACCAGGAAGTTCTGGCAAATATGCCTGACTGGTTCCAGGACGGTGCAAACTATGCATGGATCGAGTTTAAGGGTGGCTCACATGCATACAACTGCTGGATCGTGGATCTGTATGACAGCTTGCTGGTGTTCTTTAAATAATGGGATGTAATCTCTTAAAAATAATGTTGTACAGCCAGGTGTTACATTGAAAATTTTGTTGAAAGGAGAGGAAAAGATGAAGAAAGGTTTTGTGAAACGTATATGTATGACGGTACTTGCATCGGCAATGGCGGTCACTATGTTATCCGCATCAGCAATGGCAGAGGAAGAAACAAAGCACGAGCATGTGTTTACGGACGGCATCTGCGAGTGCGGTAAGTATGAGGCGTCATTTGTTACAAGAATTCCGTTAAAAGAAAAGTATACAAAAGAAATTGATGAAAAAGGAACGCTTGAAACAATCACCTACACAACACCGCTTTACGCATTTGACGAGACTCAGGAAGTTGAAAAGGTTATGCAGGTGTACCTTCCGTACGGGTATGATGAGTCACAGTCCTATAATGTTGTATACCTTATGCATGGCGGCGGTGAAAGCGAATATTACTGGCTGAATGATGAGCCTGTTTACGAAGATACCAAAGCTATGGGAAAGACCACAAAGGCTGTTGTTGACAACATGCTTAAAGACGGAAAGACAGAGCCTACTATCTATGTTGCAACCACCTGCCTGTCAAAGAACGGTGAAGAGTCGGTAAATGATAACGATGCATATGCAAAGGAATTCCGTAATATCATTGTTCCTCTGGTAGAAAGCAAATACTCTACATACACAAAGGGAGATGTAAGCGAGGAAAACCTTAAGGCTACCAGAAATCACAGAGCATTCTGCGGATTTTCCATGGGAGCAGGCTGCACAGTTAACGGCATACTTAAGCATAACCTGGATATCGTAGGATATTTCGGTCCGTACTCAGGCGCTACATCAGATCCGGACGGTGTTATTGAAGCAATAAAAGATGTCATCACAGAATATCCTGTACTTTATATGTACAACGGCAACGGCTCTGCAGACTTTGCACTTGAAGGCCATCAGGAATTCTACAATGCATTGCTTGAAAAACTTCCGGAGCATTTCCAGAACGGAAAGAACACCTGCTGGATAGAATTCAAGGGCGGCTCACATGCATATAACTGCTGGATAGTGGATCTGTACAACAGCATGCTGGTATGGTTCAAATAGCAGACGTTTCAGAAACTGCCTGGCTATCGGCAGCATTATAGCATGCTGACAGGGGTCAAATAGCAGACTGTGAATATGTCTTAAATTTATTATGAATAACTCCGGCAAAGGGGCCGGATAAAAAAGGAGAATGGAATATATGAAAAAAGGATTATTTAAACGTATAGCTGTATTTGCAGCTGTATCGGTAATGGCAGTGGGAATGTTTTCTCAGGCTGCAATGGCAGAGGAAGAAAAGCACGAGCATGTATTTACAGACGGAATCTGTGAATGCGGCAAATACGAAGCAGCTTTTATCACAAGAATTCCTCTGAAGGAAAAGTACACCAAGCAGATTGATGAAACAGGTACCCTCGAAACACTTACATACACAACTCCTGCTTATGCATTCGGCGAGGATAAGGAAGTAGAAAAGACACTTCAGGTATATCTTCCTTACGGATATGACCCGTCACAGACATACAATGTTGTGTATCTTATGCACGGAGGCGGTGAAAGCGAGTATTACTGGCTGAACGATGAACCGGTATACGAAGGCACAAAGGCCATGGGCAAGACCACTAAAGCAGTTGTTGATAACATGCTGAAAGATGAAAAGATTGAGCCTACTATCTTTGTTGCACCTACAAGTGTTACAACATACAACAATGTTCCGAATTATGACACTGATGCATTTGCAAAGGAGTTCCGTGAGATTATCGTTCCTCTTATCGACAGCACATATTCAACCTATGCTAAAGGTGATGTAAGTGAAGAAAACCTTAAGGCAACAAGAGATCACAGAGCATTCTGCGGCTTCTCAATGGGCTCTATCTGCACTATCAATGCAATAATGATGAACAACCTTGATATAGTAGGCTGGTTCGGCGCATACTCAGGTGCCAAGACAGAAGTTGCCGACTTCAAGGCTGCAGTAGAAAGCTTCGGACCTGACTATCCGATACTTTACATGTACAACGGCAACGGAACAACAGATATTGCACATGATGAGCATGACGAGTTTGCACATGGCATACTTGCTGAAATGCCTGACTGGTTCCAGGATGGAAAGAACTTCTGCTGGATCGATTTCAAGGGTGGCTCACATGCATACAACTGCTGGATCGTAGACCTGTACAACAGCATGCTGGTATGGTTCAGATAATAAGAACTATAAATGCAGTCTGAAGCAGTATTCTCAGAACAGAGCGATCATTTAAAACAAAGGCTGCTGCATATACGTGCGGCAGCCTTTAACAATAATTTCATTAATATTGAAAGGCATAATTGGATTATGAAAAAGATTAGAAGCATTTCGTGCCTGATGCTTGTATTTGTGATAGCTGCTTCAATTAATGTTTCAGCAGCCACAAGACCTGCAAGAGGAGGAAAAAAGGAAGCAGATTCCAACAGGGTGTATGATTTTGAAACTGAAGAATATGTAGTGCATGATGATATTTTTGAGGGGACACAGACGGTTTTTGCTGTTATGCCGGAGGGGTATGAGAATTATCCGACTGAGCATAAGGGTACTATTGAGAAACTGTTTTATGAAACAGATGTTTATGAGGACGGTGTAACCTATCAGAAATATGTTACTGTTTATCTTCCGTACGGATATGACCAGGATGATAAGGAGAAAAAATATAATGTGCTGTACTTCCAGCACGGCAATCAGAATTCTCCTAACCAGTTATGGGAACGTTATACACAGGGGATGATTCCGAAGCAGATGGTTGACAACCTCTTTGATCCTGACCATCAGGCTATGGAACCATTCATTATCATATCACCCACTTACTATTTTGACCTTAACGAGAAAACAAAATTCATTGCAGACGGCTCGATTCCCGCAGGTGACGGGCGCTACGAAGGCATTCCGGGGAACTATTACAAGGAGATAGTAGAGGATCTGATACCTCAGATAGAAAGCAGATATAATGTTTACTGTGAAGACTTCAGCCCTGAGGGCATAAAGGCAAGCAGGGATCACAGGGCATTCTGCGGATATTCCAGAGGATCTGTATGTACATGGAATATCATACATAATGATTTTGAGTATTTTAAGTACTTCATGCCGATGAGTGCGAATATCTGCCCGGAAAATATGGTTCTGGGAAACGGAATTGATTATTTTTCTCCTGAGGAAGCCTTTGAATATATCAATGAGACAGTGACTGCTAACAGTGATCTGGATTTCTTCATATTTGCAACATCGGGAGGTGAAGAAGACGGGGCAGGACAGAACATGATTCCTCAGCTTCAGCAGTTCTACGCCCATCCGGAAACATATTCATATGGTACCGACACCGGGGTTAACAACTTCTGCTTTGCAGTATCTGAATTTTCACATACAGACCAGGTTGTTCCGCATTCATGGTATGTGTTTAAGGATGTTCTGTTTAAATGATAAAAGGAAGGATTTTGAGATGAAAAAATCAATAATAAAAACTTGTGGCTGCATACTCGCAGCATCGATGATCATGGTTTCGGGAATGAGCACATTTGCTGCAGAAGGAAGCGATGCCGCAGCAGTTCAGCAGGCAGTGGATGCCTGCGAATACGGTGTTACCGGGGCAAAGGTCCTGGTTCCTTCTGACTGGGAATTTGAAAAATATGCAGGTGCATATACACTGACAAGTCCTGACCTGGGACAGTTCATGGCTATAGCTTCTGAAAGCTATGGCGGGGAAACTATTGATCTTAACGATGAGGATGCCATGGCAGGACTTCTTGAGATGCTTGGGGAAGAAGATGCTGACATGGAATCACAGAATATCACCATATGCGGACAGCCTGCAGTATGGATCACATCAAAGTCTGTTGATGAGGATGATGAGGTTATCACTATGTATTTTGTTGTTGCCGACATGGCAGGAAAGGGACTGCTGGTTTCCTACAGTGCATTCGGCGAACCGGATGATGAATTGTTTGCATCGGTTATCAGTTCTGTAACTATGGACGGGTGTGAAGGTGAAACGGATATTTCTTCTGTATATTCAGGGAATATAATAACATTCAATCCAGTGGAATCAGTATCAGAAGATTACAGAAGCTCGCTGAATAATAAAAATATCGGAAGACCGGACAGAGTGAAAAAATAAATGGCCTGATTGTATCCGGATAAATACATGAGCTGCGGCAGATATAAATTCTGCCGCATTTTTTATTAGTATCTGTCGTAAGAAAAAAACGGAATCTTACGGAAAGCAGGATAAGAATCAATAAGAAAATCAGCATGATATTGAAATAATCTGCTCTCGGATATATAATGACCTAATTGCAGTATTTATTATGTATTTATTTAAATGTCCGTTCAGAATTATATATACTGTCCGGATTCCAAATAAAAACAGTAAATACAGATTGATTTCAACTGTAAGCGCTCTTATGCGCGGAACGGAGGATATATATTATGAACATTTATGCGGATAATGCCGCAACAACAAGAATGAGTGACGTTGCCGTACAGGCAATGATGCCATATTTACAGGGAATTTACGGTAATCCATCAAGCCTGCATACAGCAGGACAGGAAGCTGCAGAGGCTCTTGCAGCTGCAAGACAGACAGTGGCAGACTGCCTGGGATGCATTCCGAAGGAAATCATATTCACATCCGGCGGAAGTGAAGCTGACAATCAGGCTATAGTCTCAGCCGCTGTAATGGGAGCCCGCAGGAATAAAAAGCATATTATTTCAACAGCGTTTGAACATCATGCAGTTCTTCATACCCTGAAAAAGCTGGAAAAGGAAGGCTATGAAGTTGAACTCCTTCCGGTAGGAAGTAAGGGGAATATCACTGCACAGCAGGTTGCCGATGCCATCAGACCCGACACCTGCCTTGTTACGGTAATGTATGCCAACAATGAGATAGGTTCAGTGCTTCCCATAGCTGAAATCGGTGCGGTATGTAAGGAAAAAGGAGTTATTTTCCATACAGATGCGGTTCAGGCAGCAGGACATCTCCACATTAATGTCAAAGAGCAGAACATTGATATGCTCTCACTTTCAGCCCACAAGTTCCATGGTCCTAAAGGCGTAGGTGCTTTATATGTCCGTTCAGGTATTGCCCTGACCAACATTATAGAAGGCGGTGCCCAGGAGAGAGGCAAGCGTGCCGGCACGGAAAATATCCCGGGTATCGTAAGCATGGCGGCAGCTCTTAAGGATGCATGCGAACATATAGATGAAAATGCAGTAAAGGTCAGCGCATTAAGAGACCGTCTTATAGAAGGTTTATCAAAGGTTTCACACAGCGCCCTTAACGGTGATCCTGACAGCAGACTTCCGGGCAACGTAAGCTTCTGCTTTGAAGGAATTGAAGGCGAGAGCCTTCTGCTTCTTCTGGACATGAAGGGAATATGTGCATCTTCAGGAAGTGCATGTACATCCGGTTCATTAGACCCGAGCCATGTCCTTCTGGCAATCGGACGCCCTCATGAGGTGGCTCATGGTTCCCTGAGGCTGAGCCTCTGCGAGAGCAACACAATGGAAGAAATGGACTATATAGTTGAGGAGGTTCCGAAGGTTGTAGACTACCTGAGAAACATGTCACCTATGTGGAAGGACCTTGTAAACGGCAGAAAACCATTTATTCTGTAATTGAAAATAAAAGCAGCCGTGTCCCGGACTGATGTTATATCCGGAATATTAATGACAGGACTTCAGGCTGCCGGTATACATTAAGGAGAAAGAAAATGGCATTATATACAGAAACAGTTATGGATCATTTCACCAATCCTAGAAACGTCGGATCCATAGAAAATCCTGACGGTGTAGGTGAAGTAGGCAATGCAAAATGCGGGGATATCATGAAGATCTATCTCAAGATAGATGATAATGTTATCTCAGATGTAAAGTTTGAGACTTTCGGCTGCGGCAGTGCCATAGCCTCCAGTTCAATGGCAACGGAAATGATCAAGGGCATGACCATAGAGGATGCTCTGAATGTTACCAACAAACAGGTAGTTGAGGCTCTCGGAGGACTTCCGCCCCACAAGCTTCACTGTTCGGTTCTTGCCGAAGAGGCTGTTAAGTCAGCAGTGAAGGATTACTATGACAGAAACGGCATCGAATATGATGCAAGTCAGTTCCCGGACTGCGGCGGAGACTGCGAAAGCTGTCATATGGTATGATAAACGCAGGCTGTATTATTTAAAACGGTATTTTTCAGCAGCATTACAGTTATTTTTCGGCTGTAATGCTGCTGTTTCATAATATGAGGAAAAATATGAAAGCATTGATCGCCATGAGCGGCGGAGTGGATTCAGGCGCCGCGGCAATAATGATGAAAGAGGCAGGATACGAATGTATCGGCTGCATAATGAGACTGTATGACAAAGAAGGCTCGGCTGATATTGAGGATGCACGGGCAGCGGCAGATAAGCTGGGAATTCCCTTTCATGTATTTGACTTCCGGGGTGAGTTCCGGGAACAGATCATGTGCAGATTTGCAGAAAGTTATATTAACGGCATGACCCCAAACCCATGCGTGGACTGCAACAGATATTTCAAGTTCGGACTGCTGTCAGAAAAGGCTGAAGAACTGGGCTGTGATGTGCTGGTCACGGGACATTATGCCTGCATAGATAAGGAAACTGACGATAAGGGGAATGAATATTATGTATTGCGAAAGGCCTCCGATCCGGCCAAGGACCAGAGCTATTTCCTTCATTGCCTTACCCAGAAGGAGCTTTCCCATACCATGTTTCCGTTGAACACTATAAGTAAATCAGAAGCGAGGGTTCTGGCGGGGAAATATGGCCTGGGCAACGCATCAAAATCCGAGAGTCAGGATATATGCTTTGTGCCGGATGGTGATTATGCTTCGGTGGTTGAGTCTGTGTCCGGCAGCAGCTTTCCTCCGGGAGAGTTTACTGACACCGAAGGAAAATTAATAGGAAAGAGCCGGGGCATCATACACTATACCATCGGTCAGAGAAAGGGGCTGGGCATAGCATCAACAGAACCCTATTATGTATGCGGTATCTGTCCTGAGGAGAACAGGGTTGTGCTGGGACGGGCAGGAGACATCATGAGCACTGAAGCCCGGGTCCGGGATGTGAACTGGATGAGGGGAGAGGTTCCCGAAGCTCCTGTAGCCTGCAAGGTTAAAATACGTTACAGACATAAAGAGGATGACGCACTGGTTATACCTACAGGAAAGGACACGGCCCGTATAGAGTTCATGAATCCCCAGCGAGCCATTACTCCGGGACAGTCGGCAGTATTCTACGATGGGGATAAAGTCCTGGGAGGCGGAGTGTTTATAAGACCGGGCCGGTCATGATAGCCGGATAATTGCATAATATACGCCGATAATCCCACATTCATCGCCTATATTCAATTTACAAAACCGCTTATAAAGGGTAGAATGTAAGGTGATTTACCGGATTCGTTCGGTACATTTGGTATGTTTAATTTTTATAATACTGATGGCCATGCAGGCCACAGAAAGCTTAAAAGTCAGGAGGAAATATTAAATGGCAGACAACACAAATCATGGGGAAGGCTGCACCTGCGGATGCCAGGACAATGCAGAAGACATGAGCATAACTCTCGAATTTGATGATGGTGAAAATGTAGTAGTGGAACCGTTATTCATTTTCAGCCTTAACAACAAGGACTATGTTGCACTTGTTCCTGTTGATGAGGAATCAGATGACGTATACTTATACATTTACAGAGAACTTCCGGAAGATGAATTCGAATTCCTTGATATCGAAGATGATGAGGAATTCGAAGCTGTTTCAGCAGAATTCGAAAGAATCATCGCAGAATCAGAAGGAGCAGACGAGGAATAATATCACATTCTGAACAGTAAATGAAATAATTGGAAAACTGATCCGAATAAGATCGGGCTTCTGCTGTAAAGACAGATGGCCGGAAGATGATCTGCCGGTCATTCACCATAAGGAGGCATAAAAATGTGCGAATGCAGCTGTAAAGACGAAAAAATGCTGACATTAGATGAAACACTGGAAAAATGCGGTCATGACGCAGGCAATCTCATCACTATTCTCCAGAGTGCCCAGGAAATCTACGGATATCTTCCGGCAGAAATCATTTATTATGTAGCTGCCCAGACAGGTATTTCACCTGCAAGAGTAATGGGCGTTGCTACATTTTACTCACAGTTCAGATTAGAGCCTGTGGGCAAGTACCTTATCATGCTGTGCAAGGGAACAGCATGTCATGTTAACGGTGCAGGAGTTATAGAGACTGCTATCTGTGATGAGCTGGGAATCAAGGACGGACAGACCACAGAGGACGGACTGTTTTCCCTTAAAACAGTTGCATGTCTGGGATGCTGCTCACTGTCACCTGTAATGATGATCAATGATGAGGCCTACGGTTCCCTTACACCTAATAAGGCGGTAGCCATCTTAAACGATTACCGCAGCAGAGAGGAAGGAGGAGCAGAGGCATGAGATTAGTAGTTGGACAGGGCTCCTGCGGTGTTGCTGCAGGTGCAGGAAAGACTTATGCAGCCATAAAGGCTCTTATGAATGAAAATGACACCTTCGAACTGGGCAGCACAGGCTGTATCGGTATGTGCTTCCTTGAGCCGATCATTGATGTTTACGAAGGTGATGAACTGGTAAAAAGACTTGTTCATGTTACGGAGGATCATGCTGCAGCCATAGTGGATGCAGTAAGAGCAGGGGAACTGGACAGAATATCCAACCTGTTTATTTCCGATGATGATGCATCCTTCCTGGAGCAGCAGACACGTATCGCACTCAGGAACTGCGGTATCATCGATCCTACAGACATCGGTTCATATAAGGCAAGGGATGGTTACAAGGCTCTTGAAAAGGTGCTGAAGACCATGACTCCTGAAGAAGTTATTGAAGAGATAAAGGTATCAGGTCTCGCAGGCAGAGGCGGTGCAGGCTTCCCTACATGGTTCAAATGGAATGCTGCAAGACAGTCCAAAGGCGAAGAAAAATATCTTATCTGCAATGCTGACGAGGGTGACCCGGGTGCATTCATGGACAGAGCAGTTATCGAATCCGATCCTCATACGCTTATAGAAGGTATGCTTATCGGTGCCTATGCCATCGGTGCTTCAGAGGCTATCGTATACGTAAGAGCAGAGTATCCTCTGGCTATCATCAACCTTAATAATGCCATCAGCCAGGCCAGAGCAGAGGGAATCATCGGAAAGAATATCATGGGAACTGATTTCTCATGCGAGTTCAGATATATGGCAGGTGCCGGTGCATTTGTATGCGGCGAAGAAACTGCCCTTATAGAATCCCTGGAAGGCAAGCGTGGTATGCCTCGTCTTAAGCCTCCGTTCCCTGCAGCAGCAGGCTATAAGATGAAGCCATCCAATATCAATAATGTTGAGACATTTGCCAATGTTGCATGGATCATATTAAACGGCGGTGATAAGTTCGCAGCTATGGGAACAGAAACCAGCAAGGGCACCAAGGTATTTGCACTTACAGGCAAGATCAAGCGCGGCGGTCTGGTAGAAATCCCTATGGGACAGACCTTAAGACACGTTATCTTCGACATCGGCGGCGGTATCCGTGATGATAAGAAGATCAAAGCTGTTCAGATGGGCGGACCATCCGGCGGATGTATTCCGGAGCATCTCCTTGATACTGTCATCGATTACAAGGCTCTCGGTGCAACAGGCGCCATCATGGGCTCCGGCGGTATGGTTGTAATGAACGAGGACACCTGTATGGTAGGTATGGCCAAGTTCTTCCTGGATTTCACATCCAAGGAAAGCTGCGGCAAATGCGTTCACTGCCGTATCGGCACCAAGAGAATGCTTGAGGTCCTTACCCGTATAGTTGAAGGCAATGGCCGGGAAGGGGATGTGGAACTTCTTGAAGAGCTCTGCATTTCCATCAAGGACGGTGCTTTATGCGGTCTGGGACAGACAGCTCCGAACCCTGTACTTACAACCATCAGATATTTCAGAGACGAGTATGATGCTCATATCCGTGAAAAGAGATGTCCTGCAGGTGAATGCAGAGATCTTCTGACATTTACCATTGATGCTGATAAATGTAAGGGCTGTACATTATGTGCAAGGAACTGCCCTGCAGCAGCTATCACAGGTCAGGTTAAGACTCCTCATGTTATTGACAATGAAAAATGTATCAAATGCGGCCAGTGCATAAAGAACTGTAAGTTCGGCGCTGTACAGGTGATGTAAGGGGGAGCAGTCATGGAACAGATCAAGATTACAATAAACGGAAAAGAATGCCTTGGAAATAAAGGCGACAGCATTCTGAAGATCGCTTCAGAAAACGGAGTGTTCATACCTACCCTTTGCCATTTTGAAGGCGTAAAGGATTACGGTGCCTGCGGCGTATGTCTGGTTGAAGGAGAAGGTCTTCCCAAGCTTATGAGAGCATGCTCCACATCACCTGCAGACGGCTGGGTACTGAGCACAGAAACAGAAAGAGTAAAAAGAGCAAGAAAGGTTGCTTTTGAACTGCTGATGAGCGACCATGACGGAGACTGCAAGGGACCATGTTCTCTGAACTGTCCTTCAGGAACCGATGTACAGGGCTACATTAAGGCTATCTCCAGAGGAGATTACACCGGTGCCATCAGGATCATCAAGTCAACTTATCCGATTCCGGCATCTATAGGCCGTGTATGCCCGCATCCATGTGAGAAGGCCTGCAGAAGAAGACTGGTAGAGAAGCCTCTGAGCATTGCTTATCTTAAATACTATGCAGCTGATCAGGATCTGGCAGGAGAAACCTATGTGCCGGAGACCGCTCCTTCAACAGGAAAGAAGGTTGCAGTAATAGGCGGAGGTCCTGCAGGACTTACAGCGGCATTTGCCCTGAGATTAAAGGGACATGATGCCACTATATATGATGCGATGCCTGAAATGGGCGGCATGCTCCGCTACGGTATTCCTGAGTACCGTCTTCCTAAGAAGATAGTACAGAGGGAAGCTGCAGAGATAGCCAACCTGGGTGTTGTATTTAAAAATAATGTCCGGGTGGGTCTGACAAACAGCCCGGCAGCATTTGAAAATGCCGCAGAAGCAGTTTCTCTGGCAGACCTTCGTAAGGAATATGATGCAGTCATAGTTGCGTCCGGCGCATGGAAGAGCTCTTCTGTAGGATGTTCGGGAGAAGATGCTGAGGGCGTACTGGGAGGCATCGACTTCCTGAGAGACGTTGCCCTGGCAGTTGACCCATACAGCACAGAAGGCAAGCTTACCCGTGAGATCAACATCGGCAGGAATGTGGCTGTAGTAGGCGGCGGCAATACTGCAATGGATGCCTGCAGGACTGCAGTACGTCTCGGTGCAGAAAATGTATATGTAATATACAGAAGAACCAGAAACGAGATGCCTGCCGACGAAGAGGAAATCGACGAGGCCATTGAAGAAGGCGTAACCTTCAAATTCCTTACCAATCCGGCAGAGATCATTTCCGAAAACGGTAAGGTTAAGCAGATAAAGCTTCAGGTTATGGAACTGGGAGAGGCTGATGCTTCAGGCAGAAGAAGCCCTGTTCCCGTAGAAGGCAAATTTGAGATTCTGGATGTGGATACTGTTATCGCAGCTATCGGTCAGAAACTTGATCCGACAGGTTTTGAAGAGCTGGAACTTACACGTAAGGGCACCATCGCTTCTGATGAGGGAACCTTCAGAACCAGCGTTGAAGGTATATTTGCAATAGGTGATGCTACCAACAAGGGCGCCGACATTGCTATCTCCGCCATAGGCGAAGGCAGCAAGGCAGCAGCAGTTGTTGATTCTTATCTTAACGGTGAAATCATTCCTTATAAGAAGCCTTACGTATCTGAAAGGGATGAAGAGGTAGTTAAGAAAGAGCTTGAAGGCAGAGAAAAGATCGACCGTATTAAGATGCCTAAGCGTTCACCTGAAGACAGAAAGACCAACTTTAAGGAGGTTAATCTGGGCTTTGAATCCGGTGATGAGGTTATCAGAGAAGCTGCACGCTGTCTTGAATGCGGATGCCATGATTATAATGACTGCCGTCTCATCTTCTGTGCACGTCAGAATGATATTAAGCCTGAGCGTATGGCAGGCGAGAAGCATACCGGATTTGTTGAGCAGAAGCTGGTTGCCATCGAAAGAAACCAGAACAAGTGTATCCTGTGCAACCTCTGTATCCGTACCTGCGATGAAAACGCAAAGAAGGGTATCTTAGGTCTGGTAGGCCGCGGATTCAAGTCAGTAATCAAACCTGAATTCAATGATCCTGCGGTTATTGCAGGGTGCAGGGATTGTCATCTCTGCGCAGATGCATGCCCGACAGGTGCACTGAAGATCCTTGAAAAATAAAATGATCGTGCTCATGTGAAAGCATTAATGCACATTTGAAAACAGACCTCCCGGTCAGGCGGTTATCAGAACTGTCTGCCGGGAGGCTTTTTATTCTATTGTGCAATATGGTGCAATTTTTACCATAAAAATTATGCGAGTTAACAAAAGTTTGGAATTTATGCTAATAGACACATTTTTTTAAAAATACTAATATAAGGGCGTTAAATCAATAATTTACAACCGACCGGCACTGAACCGGCCGAACAGAATAGGAGATCAAAAATGGGAGTAAAAGTTGCAATCAACGGTTTTGGCCGTATCGGACGTTTAGCATTCAGAAAGATGTTTGGTGATGCTGAATATGAAATCGTAGCTATCAATGACCTTACAAGCCCTGAAATGCTTGCATACCTTCTTAAGTATGATTCAACACAGGGACGTTACGCACTTGCTGACAAGGTTTCAAACACTGACCACTCAATCATCGTTGACGGTACAGAAATCGAAATCTACAAAGAAGCAGATGCTTCCAAGCTTCCCTGGGGCGAACTTGATGTAGACGTAGTTCTTGAATGCACAGGTTTCTACACATCAAAGGCAAAAGCACAGGCTCACATTACTGCAGGTGCAAGAAAAGTTATCATCTCTGCTCCGGCAGGAAATGACCTTCCTACAGTTGTTTTCAATACAAACCACAACACACTTACAGCTGAAGACGATATCATCTCTGCAGCATCATGCACAACAAACTGCTTAGCACCTATGGCTAAGGCACTCAATGACCTTGCACCTATCCAGTCAGGTATCATGATGACCATCCACGCTTACACAGGCGATCAGATGATCCTTGACGGACCACACAGAAAAGGTGACCAGAGAAGAGGACGTGCAGCAGCAGTTAATATCGTTCCTAACTCAACAGGCGCAGCTAAGGCTATCGGTCTTGTTATTCCTGAACTTAACGGCAAGCTCATCGGCGCTGCACAGAGAGTTCCTGTAGCAACAGGTTCTACAACAATCCTTACAGCAGTTGTTGACGGTGAAGTTACAGTTGATCAGATCAACGCTCAGATGAAGAAGTACAGCAACGAATCTTTCGGATATAACGAAGATCAGATCGTTTCAAGTGATATCATCGGTATGTCATATGCATCACTTTTCGACGCTACACAGACAAGCGTAATCAAAGCTGGTGACGGAAAGACAGAAGTACAGGTTGTTTCATGGTATGACAATGAAAGCTCATTCACATCTAACATGTGCAGAACAATCAGATACTTCTCAGAACTTATCACAAAATAATCGATAAGTATTCCAATTTCATAATTATTGCCAAAGGCACCGGTCATGACTTCGGGTTGTGGTCGGTGTTTTTATCGTATAAGGCCAGTCGCAAAGCCCCCTCACAGCATTGAGCTCGCTCAGAATGCTGTGAGGGGGGCTTTAGCGACGCCAAGCGGCACGAGTGCGAAGGTCCGTAGGACCGGGAGCACGAGTACCGCAGGAATGCGTAAGCAGCGAAGCTGCGAAGCATTCCGTGGCCTTATACGATAAAAGAGAAAAGGTCAGACCATCCCCACATACCTAAAGAAAAAGTACCGCTGCGGACACTTTCGAGATATAATGCTGACATATGTGAGGTAATGCGATAATGAAGATATATGATATTTCACAGGAAATTTTATCCTGCAGAGTGTATCCGGGAGATCCGGCACCGAAGAAAGAAACCTTGATGCGTATTTCAGAAGGCAGCCCATGCAATCTGTCTGCTTTCAGCATGTGCGCCCATAACGGGACCCACATTGACGCACCATATCATTTTATTGATGGTGGTAAGACTATAGAAAAGATTCCCCTGGATTCAGTAATCGGTCCCGCATATGTGGCAGAACACACAGGAACAGTGAATGCTGAGGGTGCAGCCGAAATACTGCAGCAGGCGGCAGCTGCCGGAGACGGATGCGACAAACGAATTCTTATTAAAGGCAATGCAGTTGTAAGTGAAGCTGCGGCACAGGCATTTGTGCAGGCAGGCATATTACTTCTGGGAAATGAATCCCAGACAGTAGGACCGGAGGACGCCCCTATGAAGGTGCACAGGATTCTCCTGGAAAAGGAGGTTGTCATTCTGGAGGGCATATGCCTGGATGAAGTTCCAGAAGGAAAGTATATTTTATATGCCGCACCTCTTAAACTGGCAGGCTTTGACGGTGCACCCTGCCGGGCGGTGCTGACAACTGTCCCGATTTAACGCTTTTCTTCATTCTTTTTCACTCCCTTTTCTACTCTGCTTTCGATGGTTTTCTTCATTGATTCGTAATAGAGGTTCGTGTGCTTTTAGGCAATAAAAATACATCCGCCAATATTTAAGGACCTGATCCATACTCATACTTCCTTCTGCCGATAAGGCTTTATTATCCTTTACTTAATCTATTAAAAAATAATACATTAAGTAAATTATATGGTCTGGCAGCATGTAATATTAGAATAATTGCAGAAAAATTTCAGTCCCACCGAACTTTTCCCCTGCCCGGGACAATATACAGGTGTAAGGGCAAAACCTTAAGTGACAAGAGAAGGACACCGGTTATGACACAGAAACAGTTTGAACAATTCATAATGACCTCCGGAAAGGACATATTGAGATTCTGCCGGATGACTGCCTGGGATGAGGATATGGGAAATGATCTTTATCAGGATGTGATGCTCAGACTATCGGAAAAAAGGCATAAGCTTGATGCTGCGCAGAATATAAAAAGCTACGCCCTGTCTATGTGCATACTTCTCTGGAAAAACAGAAAACGTAAACACGCAGTACGCATGAGACTGGCTCCCACAGGAAGTCTGGACGAGTTAAATGAAGAAGGAGTACAGAGCACAGATATGAGCAGTCATGAGGGACCTGAAGACATACTGGTAAGCAGAGAGCAGAACGAGACTGTCAGAAGGCTGGTTGCCTCACTGGATGAGAAATACAGGCTTCCCTTATACCTGCATTACTGTGCGGATCTGAAGATCAATGAAATAGCCGGGGTACTGAACATACCCGAGAACACCGTAAAGTCACGCATGCATACTGCCAGAACAATTCTTAAGAAAAAACTGGAGGAACTAGGATATGACCGATAACAGATTGGATGAAATATTAAATGCTGCCCTTGCTCCTGAAATATCGGATGAAGATATCAGACTGGTCAGAAGAAGGAGGCCGAGCAAGATAATGAAGATAAAACGAAGAATATTAACCGCAGCCGCATCAATTGCAGCAGCAGCAGTGCTGGGAATAGGGGCTCTGGGAGCCATCAATCCCGTGCTGGCATCAAAAATCCCTCTTATAGGAAATATATTTTTACAGACAGAAGACAAACTTTCATATTCAGGAGAATTTGCCGACAAGGCCACTGTTCTTGAAAACGGTTCGGAAACATACACTGCTGAAAACAACGGCATAAAGGTAACCGCCTCAGAGGTATACAGTGACGGTTATTCGATATACCTGGCCATGGCAATAGAAGGACGTGAATGGGATCTTTCCAATATGGCATACCCGGGCTACATGTATGTGAATATGGAATGGCAGGTTGAAGGAAGCAGCAACTCGGATGCAGATACAAGCTTGATCCTCGAGGGCAATCTGGAAGACAACACGGTGGGAGGCGTTGTAAAGCTGGATCTGAATAACAGTGCTCCGGATGGGGTAACAGGAGATACTGTTGCTGTCATCACCATACACGGAATAGGTTATGATGATGCCAGATCGGAATATCAGGAATACACCGGAGCAAGCTTCTGGACAGACGGAGAATGGAAATTTGACATACCTCTTCACATAGATGAAAATGCATCCTACACTGTAAATTCAGGAAAAGAATCATCCGGAATGGCTCTGGACAGAGTGGTTGTGACTCCGTATCAGGTAATAGTATATGCTTACAGGCAGGCTCCTGAAATAGTTGTTTCATCCATAGATGAAATTGACCCGTATACAGTTGAATGCCTCAGAGAAATGTATCCTGATGCTGATGATGACACGTTATGCAGTATATATGCAGATTATCAGAACTCTATTACCGGCAAGGCAGCTCCTGTGGTGGCATTTGATAAAGACGGAAACAAGCTGCAGATGCTTGCAGAGTCCGTAACCGGTAATGCCAGATTTGCCGTAGACGGGCAGGATGTATCAACTGTTCATGTATTCGTACTGCCGGATGATGAAACCTGGTTCGATGTGTACAAGTTCGGCGGAGGAATGGACGCAGCAAAGGATGCAGCGGTGATCGCCGAGGAAATCCACAGATAATATGGATTGCATTTCCCCAGACACTAAGTGCTCCTTCCGGAATACATATAAAATCGTACAGCGGCACCATATCAGAAAACCTGATATGGTGCCGCTTATTTTTTTGAAAAAGCTGTAACGCTCAGCTATACTTAATTGTCTAATATATGTAAGCAGAATTTTGCTGAGCTGAAAGAGGAAAAGAAGTGAACAGGACAGAAGAAAGGGAAAATACATGGAAGCTGCTTCAGGAACAGTATGAGGCTGTGTTAAGGTACGCCCTTTCCCTTACGAAGGACGAGGATACGGCCTCGGAACTGACCCAGGAAACATTTCTGAAGGCTGTTAACGGGTTTGGTAAGTTCAGCGGCAGGTCAAGCCTCCTGACATGGCTGTGCAGCATTGCCAGAAACACATGGCTGAATGACATAAAAAGGGCTAAGAAGATACAGCCTCTGCCGGAGGAACAGGATCATCCCGATTGGGGAAAAGAATCCTTTGAAGAGGCGCTGGTCCGCAAAGACACTGCCATGAAGATTCACGAGATCCTTCACGAGCTGGATGAACCCTACAAAGAGGTGTTTACCCTCAGAGTGTTCGGGGAACTGGAATTCAAGGACATTTCAGCAATATTCAATAAAAGCGAAAGCTGGGGAAGAGTTACCTTCTTCAGGGCGAAGCAGTTAATAACCGGTAAACTCGCCGAGAAAGGAGTCACATTATGAAAACTGAACCGGACGTGCAGAGAACAGTTACGGATAGAGAAACCGAGTGCAGCATATTGCAGGATCTGATGCCCTTATATCAGGACGATGTGCTGAGTGAAAAAACAAGGAAATTTGTCGAAAAACATTTGGATACATGCGATGGATGCAGAGAAAAATACAATGCCGTATCCCGTGAAACAGTCGAATGTCTGGCAGATTCCAAAGAAAATATAGAGGAATTATCCCGGAAAAGCTTCCGGAAATTCACGGGACGACTGAAAAGACAGAAGATAATATATGCAGTTATCGCGGTGATCATCGCATTCCTCCTTTTTACCGGAATATACCGTTTTATCATTGTGTCCAACAACAAAGCCCGCATTTCAAAAGATGGCATGTACACGTATACGGATCTGGGAGCTGACGGAATAATGGTCACAGGATACCTGGGGAATGAGGCCGTGATCACGATTCCTGAGACAATCGACGGTCACAGGGTCACAGGGATAGGTTCCGGCGGATTTTCCTATAACGATCAGCTGACAGAGGTGACCATATCCAAATATATCAACAGGATAAATCCGGCTTCCTTTGACCGCTGTGAGAATCTGGAAATTAAAGTTGATCCTGAAAACAGATTTTTTGAAGTGGTTGATAAAGTATTATTCACCGAAGATCTCACAAAGCTTGTGCTGTATCCGTTATCCGGAGCTGATGAGAGTTATATCGTACCCGATGGCGTAACGGAAATAGAAGAATATGCATTTTACGGAAACCTGCATCTGAAAGAGATCAGTATTCCGGAAAGCGTCGAAAAAATAGGTGGGAATGCATTTGCGTACTGCAGGGCTCTTGAAGAAATCAGCATACCTTCCCGGATCATAAATATCAGTGACCATACCTTTGCCGGATGCGGCAAGCTCAGAAGCATTATTCTTCCTGAAAAGCTGAAGGTAATAGGATACGGTGCATTTATGGGATGTACTCAGTTAGAGGAACTGCAGATACCTGACGGGACTTTTGAAATCGGGAGCATGGCCTTCGGAATGTGCAGCAGTCTTCAGAGAGTAACTGTCCCTGACAGTATGACATCCATAAGCAGCAGTGCATTTTACGAATGCAGCAGCAGTCTTACCATCACTTGCAGTCCGGAGAGCTACGCAGCAGGATATGCAGAAGAAAATAATATCCCGTGTACAAATCCGGAAGAGAAAGACGGACATTAAGTCCATGAGCATATTTACAGAAAGGAGATCCAGATCATGAAAAAACGGAAAATCGGAAATAAAACGATCCGTACTTTTATTATAGTAATCCTGACAGCAGCAGCTGTATTTGCGGCAATTAACCTTGCATGGGTATTCATGATACTGATGCCGTATAAACACTATGAGGATATTGCAAAGACTCATGGTGAACTGAGGAATCTTCCTGCAAAACCGGTGACGGAGGAGGTTATAGATGACCATGTATCCTATGAAAACGAAGATTATACGTTCAGCCTCTATGACCCGCCGAAATATCTGGACTTTGGGAACATATATTTAAGTACAGGGCGGAACAGCCAGGTGGCAGTTCCTGCTGACTCAGAGGGTAATGCGAAGGCATCGGGAGGATATATGATAACCATGCGCATAACCAGACCTGCAGTGGGGAAAACAGTGCAGACTCTTGATATCTGGGACCCCTCCAACCTGAACGAGGGAGGCGTTGTCAAGATCAACAGGAATCTGGAGATCATTCCCTGGACGGCGGCTGAGCTGGATACATCTGAATATGGCGAGGCATATTATGAAAATATGGAAAGGATAATAGAAGAACAGATGGACACCATAAAGCCTCTGGTGGATTTCGGATATGACCTGTGGGAGCTGAAGGACTGACAGTTCAGAGCACTGTCACAGGCTGGACAATGGCGCCGTGGGCAGTGTTGTATACCCGGACGTAGCAGAGATCCGTGGTTCGGGCCTCTGCCTGCCGGGCAGGGCAGCAACTAACTATGGACATTTCACTTACTCTGATGTAACATCTAAATATCTATGTATAAAAGTAAATACAACGGAGGTTTTACAGTGAAAGAATACAAGGTTTTAGCCATTAACCCGGGCTCAACATCAACCAAGGTTGCTGTTTTCAAGGGAACAGAAAAGCTTTTTTCAGAAAACATTTCTCATGCAGCAGAAGAACTGGCACAGTTTGCAACTATTTCCGATCAGCGTGAATTCAGACTGGGCATCATCAAGGAAATGATCGCCAAGGCAGGCGTAGATATTTCAGATCTTGATGCAGTAGTAGGCAGAGGCGGCGGACTTATCGCATGTGACGGCGGTGTATACGGAATCAATGATGTACTGTATGAGCATGCAGTTCTCGGATTCAACGGCGTACAGCATCCTGCACAGTTAGGCCCTCAGATCGCAAAACTGTTCTCAGAAGAATGCGGATGCCCTGCATTCGTAGTTAACCCTCCTGACACAGATGAGATCGTTCCTGAAGCAAGAATGACAGGTATCAAGGGTGTGTTCAGAAATGTTCACCTTCATGCATTAAACCAGAAGGAAACAGCTATCCAGCATTCTAAGAATGTAGGCAAGAAATATGAAGACTGCAACTATGTAGTAGCTCATATCGGCGGCGGTACATCCATCGCAGCCCACAGAAAGGGCAAGATGATCGACGGTAATGACACCGTAGGCGGTGACGGCCCGATGACCCCGACCAGATGCGGCAGTGTTCCTGTAGCCGAGATCGTTAATATCATTGCCAAGGGTGAATATGATGTTAAGGCAGCTAAGGGACTTTCTACCAAGACAGGCGGATTTGTAAATCTTCTGGGGACCTCTGATGCTATCGAAGTTTCCAACAGAGCAGCAGAAGGTGACAGATTTGCAAAGCTCTGCTGGGATACCATGATCTTCCAGATCATCAAGCAGATCGGTGCTATGGCAGCCATCCTTGAAGGCGATGTAGACGGCATCCTCCTTGGCGGCGGTATGGTTCACAACAAAGAACTGGTTGCAAGAATCACAAAGGCCTGCTCATTCATCGCTCCGGTAACAGCATATCCGGGCGAATTCGAAATGGAAGCTATGGCTTCAGGCGCAGCCAGAGTATTAGACGGTGAGGAAGAACTGAAGACCTACACAGGCAAACTGAACTGGGACAAGGCAGACTTCATGCCGTGATTTTTCAGGGAATCTGATACAGTAGGGAAGAATCTGATACAATCCTTGAGTCGGATTCCGGACAGATAATGACAGATATTGAAGAGCAGCTTTCGCAGCTGCTCTTTAATTTTGCCATAAAGGGAAAACTAAAGCTGATCGGGAAATGCATCCATAATATGAAAAGAAAACATAAGCTGCTCCCGCACTCTGCCGTCATCAAGGTCTGTGCCCAGCAGCTCTTTTATATGGTTTATCCTGTAGAGAGCGGTATTTTTGTGTACAAACAGTTTTTGGGCAGTTAACTGGAGATTGCATCCGCACTCCAGATATGTTCTTAAGGTCCCTGCCAGCGGAAACTGATAGTCTTTCTGCAATTCTTTCAGCCTGAGTATATCATGGGAAATCATGGCCAGAGCCCGGTTCCGGGGGATAAATGACACAGCATAACTGAAGAAAAGATCGGTAAAATGCATAAGCCCGGCGGTTTCTGTGGTTTCCAGCAGGCTTTCTGCCTGCAGATAATGCTCCCTCAGAGAACTGAACCTGGTGAAATAATTGCTCACACATCCCCTGAGGTTCTGCTTCTTCAGGAATACATCCAGTTCGGCATGATAATTTTCAAAAGATTCATGGTCATACCCGTGCATTATAACAATTATTTTATTTTCAAATTCCAGAGTCACTGCCCGGTGCCCGGCAAATAGGCTGTCAATTGAAGATGTATAATACATCAGAACCTGGGGGTCATTCCGGACATCAGGATCTATACAGCATACCTGACATGTACTGTTCAGAATGCCGGGCATGCGGCTCAGCCTGTCGAGGATCAGCTCCTCGGAAATGGGTATTCCCTTAAGCAGATCGGCGATCATGCTGCTTACAGGACCTGTAAAGGACAGCCTGTCACGATCCCCGGCGGCAATCCGTTCCAGGTGACTGCAGATTATCCTGCATTCCTGGAGGTTCATTTCATCAGGACTTCTGTCAGTAAAAAGCACATTCAGCCTTCCGTAGAATCTGCCCTCAAGCCATATGTTGCATACCAGGGACTCGAAGGGAAAGAAACTGGCATTGTAGTGGAAAGGATCCTTTTTGTCTGCCAGAAGATCCAGGTCACCGTTTTCGGCCATCAGTCTGGCGGATTCTCCGGAGAGGAAACCGTTCTGCTTCATATGGACCCACTCAGAATCATCAGGAAAATCAACTGAGGTACTCATGGCCAGAATCCTGTAACTGGCATCGAAGTAAAACATGGGAAACCCCAGGTATTCGTATGCTCTGTCAATAATCTCCCGGTTCTCTGAACCGCCGGATAATATGTTGTTGAGCCTGTCCAGATGAGCCTTTGCCTTAAGCAGGACATTCAGTATTTCTGCTGCACTGCCGGAAAGCAGATGGATATAGCTGCTGCATTTTGTTCTGCGTTTTCCGGAAAACACTACCAGAGCATTTGAAAATGCAGGGATGTCACAGGAATCCGGTGCAACATACACTGTGTTTTCAGTATCTTCGGAATCCTCCGTAAGAAACAGAATACATTCTGCATTCCGGAAATGGGCGGTATTTTTCTTCAAAATTGAAAAATTTTCCAATAAATGACATAAAAGCTCAGGATTCATAATTATATTTTCCTTTTGACATATTGTGTTGTGATTATATCACAAAATATAAGGATGTGAATTCAAAAAACGGCATGATGACACCGGAAAATATCAGTGATATTCTGAAATTACACAAGAAAGGTGATTGTGATAATATCACATGTTTATTGATTGACTGTGAATATGCAGCAGGAGGAAAGATTATGCTGACAGAGCGCGAGAATATGGAAATATGCTGGGCACACAAACAGCCCGAATGGGTACCCATGATCAATACTGCATCGCAGATGATCATATGCCCGGAAATCAATGACAGATGTCTGTTCATGAACGGAAAGGACGACTTCGGCCTGGAATGGGAAATAGATCCGGCACACCCTGAACTGATGAGCCATGTAAAACCGGGAGCAGGGCTTTTTGACGACATAACTGCCTGGCCGGATTTTGTTAAGTTCAAAAGCTGCAAGGACGCCAACTGGGAAGCTGCAGCAATGAGAACAAAGGCCATGTGGGCAAAAAAAGATCAGCTTCAGGGATACTGGGTAGGCAATATGGGAGCGTTTGAAAGAATCTGCGCCATGATGGGCCATGCAAACGGGCTTATGGCACCATATGACGATGAGGAAGCCTATGCAGATTACGTGAATGCCTATGCAGATCACCGTATTGAGCAGTTCGAATTTATAAAGAAGTATCTGGATGTGGACTTTGTAATGATGCATGACGACTGGGGCAATCAGTCCAACATGTTCATGTCACCTGAAATGTGGAGAAGGTTCTACAAGGAGCCGGAACGCCGTATGGCGGCAGCAGCCCATGAGCTGGGGATGCACTACATGCATCACAGCTGCGGATATATTACACCGATAGTTCCTGACATGGTGGAAATCGGAGTGGACAGCTGGCATTCTGTTCAGCCTATGAATGACCTTAAAACGCTGAAGGAAACTTACGGGAACAGACTGATCTTTGCAGGAGCAGTAGATCCGCAGGTTACAGACAAGCCGGGAGCAGCTGAGGAAGAGATCAGGGCAGAGGTAAGAAGAGTAATAGATACCCTTGGCAAAGGCGGAGGACTTCTGTGCTCATCAGCTGTAATGTTCTCTACAGTTCCGGGAGTTGACGGCATCATAGATGACGAAGGCAAGAAGTATGGTGATTACAGCACGCTGGCGTTCGACTGAACACTCCGGAGATGACTTTCTGCTCGAGAATTTACCGTCGCTGCGGGAGTTTTTTCTCAGCTTTATTTGGATAATCAAGAAAAATGCCTTTCTACGGGCATTTCATACTATCATCTGTAAGAACACAGGTGAGCTTGGGCATACCACATTGCAGACTCAATGAAAATCATGTCGTGATAAGAAAAATTTTGACTTTTAGGGATTTTTGTCTGCTGTGATTATGAGTAAAAAAGAAAAATATACACAGAAAACAAATGAATCAGGAGGATTACACAATGGAAGGAAAATGGAATTTTACAGTACACACATTTATGGGTGATATGAGATCGATTTATGATATCAAAGTAGTCGGTGACAAGCTGGAGGGTACAGCCACCGATGCATCCAACGGCGCCACAGCCCCGATCGAAAATGGTACATTTGACGGAAAGAATTTCTCATGGGTAATGACCATCAAGACGGCTGTCGGTGAAATGACCAACACCCTTACAGGCACATTGGAAGGCGATACATTAAAGGGACAGTCATCAAATCCTATGGGATCCTTTGATTTTGACGCAGTTAGGGCGTGATACGCTGATTTATAAATAACAGATACTTAAAGAGCAGTTTCCAGAATCACACATACATCTGATATGCTGTGGGAAGCTGTTCTTTATTTTTTGTTGGATAGCGTAAAGTTTTCCTCGGGAAATGAAGAATAACAAAAAAGAGAGTGCCCCTTTGT
>JABUTA010000049.1:2178-12955 GCA_021443845.1 Parasporobacterium sp. | reverse complement strand
TCCACCGAAGCATAGAACGATTTTAAGTCGATGCAAATAATCATAATTCCTCGCGAACAAATGTTTGTATGAATTTTACCATTTGCCCATTGCCGGTGCAAGTGATAATTAGCTGACGCATAAATAAAAATCCCCAGCGCTGCAGCTATGTGCAACGCCGGGAATAATTAACATTTTAGAGTAAAACAGCCGATCACTAGATCGACTGTTTTAGGAGAAGGTATTTCATTTTTATGGGGTGTAGTAAAACTATATGTATTGGGGGTTTTACGTTAATTATAATATCACCACCAAGGAAATAAGTCTTGCCAAACTTGCATTAAAAAATCAGATTTTTTTGTGCATTTTGACTATAAATCAATCTTATTTTCATTTAAATCAACATATGTAACTGTTTCCTGTGAAGCATTCTGAGATAAATCCTCCTGCGCCGGAGCTAAATCATCCTGAACAGGAGCATCAGCAGATCCGGAAGCATCACATACTTCTGCCTCAGCATCGATCACAACATTGCAGGGAGCATTGAAAAGCGCTTCAAATTCCTCACGGGTGATCTTTTCCTTTCTGATAAGAAGCTGTGCACAGTTTTCCAGAACATTGATATGCTTTTCAATAATGTCCCTTGCCTGTGCGTAGCACTTGTCAATTATCAGTTTAACTTCATCGTCAATGATAGAAGCAGTGCTTTCAGAATAATGTTTAGCCTGACCCCAGTCACGTCCGATGAATACTTCATCAGAATCAGATCCGGCATAATCGATGAGACCCAGCTTCTCGCTCATACCGTACTGGGTAACCATAGCTCTTGCTGTAGCAGAAGCCTGTTTGATATCCTGAACAGCACCCATTGTAATGTCATCAAATGTAAGTTCTTCCGCAATACGTCCCCCTAAGGATACCATAATGCTCTGAAGCATCTTACCCTTTGTTATATACATTTCATCCTTTTCAGGAAGAGGCATTGTATAGCCTCCTGCCATACCTGTAGGAATAATGGAAACCATATGGACAGGTCCCACATCCGGAAGCAGATGGAAAAGGATTGCATGACCGCTTTCGTGATAAGCGGTAATCCTCTTTTCCTTATCAGAGATGACTCTGCTCTTCTTTTCCTCACCGATACCGATCTTGATAAATGCAGTTTCAATATCATCCTGCTTGATATATCCTCTGTCCTGGGCAGCTGCATTGATAGCTGCTTCATTCAGAAGATTTTCAAGGTCAGCACCGGAGAAGCCTGCAGTTGTTCTTGCAACAGTTTCCAGATTAACATCCTCTGCAAGAGGCTTATTGCGGGCATGCACCTTGAGAATGGCTTCGCGGCCTCCCACATCAGGCTTGCCCACATAGATCTTTCTGTCGAAACGTCCCGGTCTTAATATGGCCGGATCCAGGATATCCACACGGTTGGTTGCAGCCATGACAATGATGCCTTCATTAACACCGAAACCATCCATCTCTACAAGAATCTGGTTAAGAGTCTGTTCTCTTTCATCATGTCCTCCGCCCAGACCTGAGCCTCTGCGTCTTGCAACCGCATCGATCTCATCGATGAAAATGATGCAGGGGCTGTTTTTCTTGGCTTCGCCGAAAAGGTCACGTACACGGGAAGCACCTACGCCGACGAACATTTCCACGAAGTCAGAACCGGAAATATGGAAGAACGGAACCCCCGCCTCACCGGATACAGCACGGGCAAGGAGAGTCTTACCTGTTCCCGGAGGTCCTACAAGTATCATACCCTTTGGAATACGTGCACCGACTTTTGTATATTTTCCGGGATTCTTAAGGAAATCAACTACTTCTTCCAGTTCGCTCTTTTCCTCGTTCAGGCCGGCAACATCTTTGAAAGTGGTCTTATTATCCTGGGCAAGGGTGGCTTTTGCCCTGCTCTTGCCGAAGGACATTACATTGCCGCCGCCCCCGGTATTTCGCTGTATTACAGAGAACAGGATTACCATAACCACCAGCATTATGATCATCGGCAGGATGGTACTTGTAAAGAATCCCTGTCTCGCAACATCATTCAGCGTATATTTGAGATTTTTCTGCTGAAGCATATCAGTAATCTTACCTACATCTTCAACATAAAGCTGTGCAGACTTCTGATCATTGAATTTGACCATTACCACACCGGTAGGAATTTCGGAATTCTGCTTTATGGTTATGGACTGGATTGTCTCTGCTTCAATATCCTGTTCAAACTCCTGGAATGTATAATTATCAGAAGTATTCCTTGAACTCGTCATCCAGTATACAACGCCGAATATCACCAGTATGATAAGTATGTAAGCTATTATGCCTTTACCGTTTTTTGCCATTTTATTTCCTCAATTAAATATATTTTCAACCTGTATTTCTACAGATCTTTCTCATCAAGAGCTCCTATATAAGGAAGGTTTCTGTACAGCTGGTTGTAATCCATACCCCAGCCCACAACAAATCTGTCAGGAATTTCAAATCCCGTATAATCAGCTTTGAATCCCACTGTCCTGCGGGATGGTTTGTCAAGAAGGGTTACCACTTCAAGGCTTGCCGGATTCTTGGCTCTCATAAGATCGCACAGAAGGCTTAATGTACGTCCTGTATCGACAATATCTTCCACTACGATCACGTGCCTGCCTTCGATGGAACGGGCAAGATCCTTTGTAACCAGCACCTTTCCCGTAGAATCAGTACCCTCATAGCTTGTTGCAGCCATAAAGTCAATTTCAACAGGGATAGTCATGCTCTGGGCAAGGGCAGACAGGAAAAATATAGACCCGTTAAGGATACCTACCAGAACAGCACCTTCCTCTTTATATTTGCTGCTGAACATTTCCGCAAGTTCTCTGATCCGTGCCTTAACATCATCCTCAGAAATCAACATTTCAATATTATGCTTCTTCATATTTACCTCCGCTGATCTTTACCTGCATTGCAAGAGTCGTCAATTCTGATATTTTGTAGGATTCGCTGATGCGATGTCCTATTATCCACATTACATTTTTTTCGTCATTGAACAGCAGAACATCTTTCCGCTCCTCCTGAGGAACCTTTTCATCGATAAAGAATTTTCTGATGCTTTTCTTTCCGCCGAAGAACTGTATCTCATCCCCGGGTTCAGGCTTTCTGATCACCAGACCACCTTTGATTTTAGCACAGTCAAAGGCTTTAGTATACTTGTTTTCGGCTGTAAGGAACTGTCTTGTAACAGATGTTACATGCACAAGCCTGAGCTCTATCTCCGTATCGCCCCATAGCCTGTACCGTACCGGCTCTGCACCTATTTCTGCCGGATCTATCATGAATGCTTCCGGCTCATTTTCGGCATTATCCTGATTCCGGTTTTCGCCGTTCATTATATAATCTGTCATTTCTCCGGCCACATAGTCACCTTCTGTGGCCTTTTTAAGGATAATGTTGCTGTAGCTTCGAAGAGCAATTATTCCATATGGCAGTTCTGCCCTTTTTCCGGTCTGGCGTTTTTCCAGAGCCAGCACGCTTTCTATATGAACACGGCCTATATCCTTAAGGCTTCCCGACAGCTTTTCGATAACATTTCTGATCATCTGAGCCTTGACTATTGAGTTCAGAGGGCCAAAACGTTCAAGATCAATATAAAGACCGTCCTGTCTGCTGTCCAGCATCAGGCTGCAGGCACGGGCAGCCTCTTCCTCTATGAATTCCTGAGCCTGCACTATGAATCCGGCAGTATCATTAATATGTGCTGCAGCTTTGCTGTTTATGCTGTTCAGCTGTGGGATTATATTATGGCGGACCTTATTCCGGGCATATTCATCTTCAAGATTTGAAGAATCCGTACGGTATTCCACCATCTGTTCCTTAAGGTATTCCTCTATTTCCGCCCTGCCCAGGCAGAGCATAGGCCTTACAACATGCATTCCGAAGCGCTTTGCTGTGGGTTTCATACCCTGAAGCCCCTTCAGACCGGTTCCCCGTATCAGATTCATCAGCACGGTCTCTGCGTTATCATCCCTGTGATGGGCAACTGCTGCCTTTATATCCTCAGGTATCTCGTCAGTTCCTGCCAGCTTTCTGGCCACCTGATAAAATGTCTGGTACCTGGCAGTTCTTCCTGCTTCTTCTATGCTTATGCCATGCTCGAAAGCATAATTCCTTACTGCGGCATGTACTCCTGTACATGGCACCTGGATTTTCCTGCAGAATTCTTTGACGAATTCCTCATCCCGGTCAGCCTCAATTCCTCTCAACTGATGATTGACATGTACCGCCACAAGCCTGAGGTTCATTTCTTCAGACAATTTATGCAAAAAAACAAGGAGGCACATGGAATCTGCTCCTCCGGACACTCCAACGATAACCTTGTCATTCTCGTTTAAAATCTTATGCTCTTTTATATAATCACAAAAAATACGGTATGCGTCTGCCATTAATCAGTCTTCTCTTATAAATACCGTCTCATCAGGATAAACATACCCGATTGATTTGGCCTTCTCTTCTATATATTCTTCCGTACCTATGTAGAGTGCTTCATCCTCAAGTTCCTGGGACCTTATTTCCTGTTCAGCATACTGCTCATCCAGCCTTGCTTTTCGTGCCTGAAGTTCCTGATTCCTTCTGTTGACATCAAGTATCTGTGTAAGCAGTATGAAGCAGAGCAATATCACCGCCATTGCTACAGCTACAGCCTTTATTCTGTTTTTTCTCAGTTTTTTCTCCAGTGAAGTATTCATTAAAGCAATTTGTACATTTCCGAAGCATCTTCCTTATGGATGCTTTCCTGAAGGCATGTAACCTCAACCCTTACATTTCTGGTTCCGAAACCTATCTCGATGATATCACCGGGTCTCACATCATAAGATGCTTTTACCGGACGTCCGTTAACAGAAATGCGTCCCGCATCGCATGCATCATTGGCTACAGTCCTGCGTTTTATAAGTCTTGAAACCTTTAAATACTTGTCTATTCTCATAACCTGATTATTGTACTTGGTTTTTTCCGTAAAATCAAATAATACACAGTTTTTTTACAAAAAAAATACGCCGGGATACTGATCATCCCGGCGCATAAACTTTAACTCTGTTAAAATCAGTTAAGAGCATCCTTGAATGCCTTACCGGCTTTGAATTTCGGAGACTTGGATGCTGCAATTTCCATATCTTCACCTGTCTGTGGGTTGCGTCCCTTACGAGCTGCTCTCTTGGAAACTTCAAATGTACCAAATCCTACTAAAGACACCTTTTCACCCTTCTTGAGTTCCTCTACGATAGTAGATACGAATGCCTTTAATGCTGCTTCTGAATCTTTCTTAGTGATACCTGCACTTGCTGCGATAGCGTCAACTAATTCAACTTTGTTCATTTTATATCCTCCTCAGATTATATCTTAATTCATTTAATAACCGAATGCTATTATACTTGAAAACCCTGTTTTGTCAACGAAAAACGTTGATTTTTCAGCATTCCGCAATGTTTGACTTTTTATAACCATTAAATTATACTTTATTGTATGTTTTTTAAGAAGACCGATTTGCAAATTCATAAAAAAGACTTTCTGCTGCTTCCGAATATCCTTACATATATAAGGATACTTCTGGTACCGGTATTTGTTCTGACATATCTGAATGCTGCTACAAATAAAGACCACATCATTTCAGCTGTCATCATTGTCATTTCCGGTGTAACAGACGTGGCAGACGGATTCATCGCCCGGCACTGGGACCTTACATCGGACCTGGGCAGGATCATTGACCCCATTGCAGACAAGGCAATGCAGTTTGCCATGCTTATCTGTGTGTGCATACGTTACAGGCTGGTAATCCTTCTCGTCATCATTTATGCAGTTAAGGAACTTGTGTCATTTCTGGCAACTGCCTACCTGTTTACGAGAGGCAGGCATATCAGCGGCGCCATGTGGTGCGGCAAGCTGTGCACAGTCATACTTTTCCTTGTAATGCTTTCGCTTGTTGCCATTCCCCGGGTACCTTTTACAATCGTAGCCACGATGGTCGGCTTCGCAGCCGCATTCATGCTGCTGGCTTTCTTTGTATACATGAGGGAATATTTCGTATTATGGCTTGACTATCTGAATGAGCTCAAGTCTCCTCTCAAGACAGACCTTTATCCCATAGACAAAAAATCCGATTCTGCACCTGATCCGGGCAGAATATCCTCTGACAGATAACTTCAGCATTTCACTGCACACAGGCCCTCTGTCTGCTTTACATCCGTTCCGACTTGTGCTATATTTCTTTCTTATTAAAATGAATTTATGCCATATGAAAGGAAGGCTTTATGAAAAAATATTCAGAAATGTCATTTGAAGAAATGAAGCTTGAGCATGAAAAGCTCGAAAAGCTTTATAAGGACTACAGATATCAGGCCCTGAGTCTTGATATGTCCAGAGGCAAACCCTCACCTGCCCAGCTGGATCTGTCCAACGGTATGATGGATGTGCTTAATTCACAGGAGGATTTAAGCTGTTCAGACGGTTTTGACTGCCGTAACTACGGAGTTCTCAACGGTATCCCGGAAGCCAAGGAGCTTATGGCGGATATCATGGAAGTCAACCCTGACAATATCATCATATTCGGCAACTCTTCCCTTAATATAATGTTCGACTTTATAAGCCGCAGCTACCATCACGGTGTTATGGGACATACTCCCTGGTGCAAACTTCCGAAGGTAAAATTCCTCTGTGTAGTTCCCGGGTACGACAGACATTTCCGTATTACTGAATATTTCGGCATAGAGATGATCAATATCCCGATGCTTCCTACAGGTCCCGATATGGACATGGTTGAAAGTCTGGTAAGTACAGATGATGCGATCAAGGGTATATGGTGTGTGCCGAAGTACTCCAACCCTACAGGTAATTCTTACTCAGATGAAACAGTAAGACGCTTCGCAAGACTTAAGCCTGCCGCACCGGACTTCCGTATATACTGGGATAATGCATACACGATCCATCATCTTTATGATGATCACCAGGATCACCTTATTGAAATCCTTGCCGAATGCAAGAGAGCCGGCAACCCTGATATGGTATACAAATTCGCTTCTACCTCCAAGATCAGCTTCCCGGGTTCCGGCATTGCCATGGCTGCAGCATCCCTTAACAACCTTGAAGACATCAGGCGCTGTCTTGAAGTTCAGACCATAGGTCACGACAAGGTAAACCAGCTGAGACATGTAAAGTTTTTCAAAGATATACATGGTGTTTCCGAGCACATGGAAAAGCATGCCGAAATACTAAGGCCTAAGTTTGAGATAGTTGAAAAAATACTTCACGAGGAACTGGACGATCTGGATATAGGCTGGTGGACCGAGCCACGGGGAGGATATTTCATTTCCTTCAACTCTATACCGGGCTGCGCAAAGGATATCGTTCTCACAGCAAAGAAAGCCGGAGTCAAGCTGACACCTGCAGGTGCCACCTTCCCTTACGGCATAGATCCTGAAGACAGAAACATCCGACTTGCTCCGTCATTCCCGGGCAATGATGAGATAAGCATCGCCATCAGACTGTTCACTCTCTGCGTAAAGCTTGTCACAATAGAGAAAATGATAGCTCAGCATAATTCAGAAGCCGAACAGTAAATTTTTCATTTCAGATTCAATTCAACACAGAAGAAGGACCGGGAACTCTTTCAGGTTCCCGGTCCTTCAATATTTTTCGGGGTGTGATTTTCACAGTCCCTTTTACATCAGTTAAATATCAGATAAATGCTTTTATCTTATTATAGATGCCTTCTGCATCAAGGCCGAACTCTTTGATAAGAGCCTTCGCTGAACCTGACTTGCCGTATCTGTCTTCAACACCGATTCCGAGAACCTTTGTCGGAGCGTTCTTTGCAAGGGATTCACATACAGCACCATATAATCCTCCGATAAGAGAATGTTCTTCAACAGTTACGACCTTGCCTGTCTTAGCTGCGCTCTTTGCTATAAGTTCTTCATCCAGCGGCTTGATGGTATGGATGTTGATAACCTCAGCACTGATTCCTTCTTCCGCAAGCTTTTCAGCTGCCATAAGGCTTTCATAAACCTCAAGGCCTGTTGCAATAATGGTAAGATCGGTACCCTCTCTGAGAACAATACCCTTTCCTATTTCGAACTTATATTCTGCTTCATCATAGATTACCGGTACTGCCAGACGTCCGAGTCTGATATAAACAGGACCGTCATGTCTGAAGGCAGCCCAGATTGCTGCTCTTGCTTCAACATCATCAGCAGGGCTCAATACAGTCATTTTAGGGATAACTCTCATAAGTGCAAGATCCTCCACGCACTGATGTGTGGCACCATCTTCACCTACAGATATACCTGCGTGAGTTGCTGCAACCTTTACATTCAATCCTGTATGTGCAATTGAATTTCTTACCTGTTCGTATGCTCTTCCTGCTGCAAACATTGCAAAAGATGATGCAAACGGTACCTTGCCGCAAGTAGCCAGACCTGCTGCAATACCCATCATATCAGCTTCGGCTATACCGCAGTCAATGTGACGCTCCGGAAAAGCTTTCTTAAATGTACTTGTCTTTGTTGCACCTGCAAGGTCTGCATCAAGTACCACCAGTTCAGGATGCTCTTTCCCGATTTCTACCAATGCATTACCGTAGCTGTCTCTTGTTGCTATTTTTGTATTTCCTGATAAATCGATCTTCATATCCACACCCCTTACTTCATTTCCAGTTCTGACATAGCCTGCTGATATTCTTCATCGCTCGGAGCTTTTCCGTGCCAGCCGGCATTGTTTTCCATGTAAGATACGCCTTTGCCCTTTACACTCTTTGCAATAATGGCTGATGGCATCCCCTTTGTTGCACGTGCTTCATCAAATGCTTTTCTGATCGAATCAAAATCATGTGCGTCAGCATGGATTACATGGAAATTGAATGCTTCAAATTTTTTGTCTATCGGATTCGGATCACATACGTCGCTGATCTTACCGTCAATCTGCAGACCGTTGTTATCAACTATTGCAACAAGGTTGTCAAGCTTTCTTGATCCTGCAAACATTGCTGCTTCCCAGATCTGTCCTTCCTGTATTTCGCCGTCACCCATAACTGCATATACTCTGTAATCTGCTCCGTCCATTTTTCCTGCAAGAGCCATTCCTACGGCAGTAGAGAAGCCCTGTCCGAGGGAACCGGTTGACATATCAACTCCCGGCACCTTCTCCATATCAGGATGTCCCTGAAGATAAGAGTCTATCCTTCTCAATGTAAGGAGATCCTCCTTCGGGAAATATCCTCTTTCTGCTAGGGTTGAATACAATACAGGTGCTGCATGGCCCTTTGACAGTACAAATCTGTCTCTGTCCGGTCTCTTGGGATCAGCCGGATCGATATTCTTCATTTCTTCAAAATACAGATATGTCAGTATATCTGCCGAAGAAAGAGATCCGCCCGGATGTCCGGCTTTTGCTGCATGAACAGCAGACACTATTCCTTTTCTGACTTCATTTGCGGTTAATTCCAGTTTCTTATTATCCATTTTGCCCCCCTCTTGCATATAATGCACAGGGCACACATTCAGATATCATATTTTTGATGCATGCCCATGTGTTAAAATACCTGATCAATACTATATTACTTCGTGAATGCAGAGAAAAGCCTTCCCTGCTGTTCATTATGCTCGCATATGTCAATCCTTGTTCTGAATATTTTCCTGATATCAGGGAAATTCAGTATCAGATTATCTGCAGCAAGCTTGTTGCCCTGAAGGACCACCAGAGTCGGTGCTGAGCTCTCGCGTACCGCGGCTATAAGATCATTAACCGTATCGTCTTCAAGTTTTCCGATATTTTCGATGATAAGATCTGAATCTTCAACTCTTGCTAGAACCTTTTTGATGTTCTTGCCATTGATAGCCTTTGCCTCGACCTTTGCTACCCGGGCATTTCCGGAGCCTGCCTCCTTATTGACTGCCTTGAGTACTGCGATTACCAGAGCCGTCTTGTCAGGAACCCCATCACCTGTAACAATAAGATGGCCTCCTGTTTCATCTCCTGATTTCTTTCTGATAACTATGCTCTCAATAGCAGCACAGATTTCATCTTCCATTCCTTTTATTGCCAGATAATCTGCAAGTGCGGACTTCTGATCCTCCGTCAGGCTGTACTCCCTTTGAGGTGCCTGTCCCAGAGGGAATTTCAATGCCACCGGTTTTGCATCCGGCTTATGGTTCTTAATCCTGTTTCCGAACAGTTCATCAAAAGAGAACTGTTTTCTTTCTTCTTTTGCAGGTTTTTTCACCGGATCCGCATTAATAAACCTGCTGAGATCCAGTTCCGGATCCCTGCTTATGTTGATACCATTTCCCGGTGAAACAGCACCGGAACTCTGCGGCTGTACAGATGCCTTGTTTTCCTCACGGATTTTCCTGTCCGGATTGATGAATCTGCTGAAATCCGGAATACTATCCGGCTGCACCGCTGCCGCCGTCTTTCTGACAGTCCGTTCCGCAGTTTTCCCCGGATCAATAAAGCTTTCCAGGTCAAATTCCGGTACCGGTGAAGCTGCAGATGCCTTTACATTATTTAATTCGGAATTAATGAAGCTTTCCAGGTCAAATTCCGGGGCACTCTGTGAGGAAACTGCCGCTGCAGCTGCCACGGTTCCTGCTGTTACAGCAGATACTGCGGCAGTTTCTGCTCCTGTGTTTTCTTTCCTGTCTGCTGACTTCTTTCTTTTCCAGCCAAACAGTCCTCTCGACGGAGCTTTCTCCTTCGCTGCAGGAGTTTCCTTCTTTGCATCAGGAGACTTCTCCTGTTTAACAGGTATTTTTCCCTTATCAGCAGGGGCAGTTTC
>JABUTA010000049.1:0-1668 GCA_021443845.1 Parasporobacterium sp. | reverse complement strand
TTCCGCTTCTGTTTCAGCTTCTGCAGGTGCTTCCTCTGCCACTTCCGCCTCTGTCTCAGTCTCTGTTGGTACTTCCTCTGCCACTTCTGCTTCGGTTTCAGCCTCTGCCGGTACTTCTTCTGACACTTCCGCTTCGGTTTCAGCCTCTGCAGGTATCTCTTCCTTCGTTTCTTCGAACATATCAGACCAGTCCGGTTCTATATCTGCTGTTTTTGCAGCATTTTCTGTGTCCGTGAATACTTCTGCCGGCTTAATGTCGTTAACTGCTTCTGCAAGAAAAGCTTCTGCAAACAGCAGATCTGCAACAGACATATCAGATTCCTCTTCTGATTCTTTTTTCTTTTCCGGAATATGTTTTTCACGTTTCGTTTTTTTGTCTGCTGCCGGCTTTCTGACTGATTTTTTCAATCTTGAAAAAAGTGAACCTCTGGACCTGGGAGCCTCGATTTCTTCATCCGCCGCGTCCATGATTTCACCCATATTTAAGCCCGGTTCTTCAGGAATAACATCATCAACAAAATCTTCAGGCTTCTTTTCTTTTCCTTCCGTCTCGGCAAGAAGACTTGCTATTTCCGCAGCAGGAATGAACTGAGTTGCATCTATTGAAGCCTCTTTGCTTCCTATTTCATCGATCTGATACGTACCGTCAGCTTCGATGAGTTCGACTCCGTCATCGTATTTATCGTCAGAATCCTCTTCAGTATCAGTTACAACAGTCTCAGACTCGGAAGCTTCTGCATCCTCAATTTCTTCAGTTTCCGGCGTTTCAGATGATACTTCAGCTGTTTCCGGAGCTTCCTTTTCTGCAGTCTCCTCTTCTTCGGCCGTGTCCGGGTCTTCAGGCCGGGATGCCGTCAGGTCAAATGCATCATCCTCAGCTTCAGCCTCTTTTTCCTTCTTTTCAAAATCAAATTCCGGCTTGCGTTCCCAGAGATCCTCGCCCCCGTCATCTGCCGGAACAATAACATCCTCTCTGTTCAGAAGCGGTACTTCCGGCTCTATTACTTCTGCCTCTTCCGGAATCAGCTCCTCATCATTGTCTTCCGGATTGGAAGATACCCCTGCAAGTGCCGCAAGTATGCCTTCTTTGCTCAGACTGTCCAGCCTGATCATCTGCTTCTTGCCGCTGCCGTTCTTCTTTTTGAATACATCCATCATTGAAGACAGGGATGCAGCTTTACCTGATTCAGCTTCCTTTGCAGATTCAGGTTCAGGCTCAGACTCAGCTTCAGCTTCAATATCCGTGGTATCATCTTCATCAGATTCCGGGGATTCCGGGGTCTGTGTTTCTTCAGATTCTGTATCTGTTTCTCCGGATTCCCCGGGAACAAGATCCGCCGAATCATCTTCAGGCTCGGATGCCGGTTCTGCTTCCGGTTCCGGAGACTGCTGCAGATGCTCATAACGTGATTGCTGGGAGGGAGTCAGTTCGCTGTACAGCTTCTTCAGCTCCAGTGCCTTCAGCTCGTACTCACCGTCTGCATACCATAATATGATCTGATCACATGCTGCAGCACATTTTTCAGCGTCACCTGCTTCATGATACAGCTCTGCCAGTTCATACTGCCATCTGTCATCCATTTCCCTGGAATTGTATTTTTCAAGAACCTTTGCAAGATCCTTTGCCGGCACTCCCCCTGCCCTGCCCCTCTTATTTTTTCCAACTTT
>JABUTA010000493.1 GCA_021443845.1 Parasporobacterium sp. | reverse complement strand
TCAGTCTTTCCATACATTACCTTCCTGTCATGGTTATATCCAGTCCGAGCAGATTGGCAATATATATTGCTTTACCTATCTCGCAGGTTGGCTTCCCGTTCTCAAGGTCAGAAAGAAAGCTTACAGATATGCCTGTAAATTCCGATAGATAATTCTGGGTATATTTCAGTTCTTTTCTTCTTGCTCTAATAGCTGCTCCAAATTCCTTAGCATCAGTTATCATGATTATTTCCCACATATATAGCCGTCCGGCTAAATTGCAACACTATTTTCGCAAAATAAGCCGTTCGGCTAAATTTTGTTCAAATGCATTATACAATTAGTCGTTCGGCTAAGTCAATAGAAATAAAAGGGGCTACCTCCCGGTCCTGTTCAGCGTGAGTTTCATCAAGCTCTCCGGATTTTAGTCAAGGTCCAGAAACTTTTTCACATCCTCCAGTAGCTTCAGGCTGTCCCTGCGGCCCATGTCATAGGTCTGCTGGAGTTTATCTTCATCCTTTTCCAGCCTGCTGATAGTGATGGGCTCGGAGGGCCTTATGATGAATACTTTTCCCTGGGCTTCAAGCTCTGCGAGGGCTGCAGTTTTATTATTGTAATCAATATGCCTGTGCAGCATTTTATCCCTTAACCGGGGATATTTTCTGACGAACATATCAGCCATCACCGGAGAAAAGGGCTTCTTTACATAAGAGGAATCTCTCGTAAGGATGACGACCTGCCTGGTGTAGCCCTGATGATAAAACCATTCATAAGGAATGCTGTCCGCCACGCCTCCGTCCAGATACATACTGCCGTTATACATGACAGGCCTGGATACAATGGGCATGGAACCGGAGGCTCTTAAAACGTCCATCTGTTTAAATACGTCGTTGATCTTGATATACTCTGCTTCTCCTGTCCGGACATTGGTCACTACCGCATAAAAAGGGACTCCGGATTTCATGAATGTCTCGTTATCGAAAGGATCCTCTTTTTTCGGAACCCGCTCATATGCATATTCTGTAT
>JABUTA010000492.1 GCA_021443845.1 Parasporobacterium sp. | reverse complement strand
ATACCGATACTTTTCCAAATAGTCATTATAACATAATATAACTGCCGGTTGCAACGAATTGACCGGCAGGTTAATTTACTTTATATGATTTTCCTGTTATTATGGAAACTGATTGTGCAGCATCAGTTTATCAGAAAGGCAGAACTGTTTTATTATGAGCAGATCCATAACAGACCCATATATAATTTCCGGAGCACTCGGCATGATAATATCACTGCTGGTTTCTCTTTACCTGGGCCATAAGGCCTCTGTTCCCCGGAAGCAGATCATCACCGGCTATATTTTTGCCATTGCCGGTATGTTCGTGGGAGCCCATATCCTGTTCTTTATCGTAAACCTTCCCACCTTCGGAGAAGTCTACGGCCCCTCGATAATATCTGTGCAGACATTTATCAATGCCGTATTCAGTGCTTCTTCGGGCATGGTCTTTTATGGCGGACTCTACGGAGCCGTCCTGGGTGTGGTGATCTATACCCACAAAGTCCACATTGACCACAGAATGATCCTGAATATCGCATCCTGCGGTTACCCAATCCTTCATGCCTTCGGCAGGATAGGATGTACATTGGGAGGCTGCTGTTACGGTGTGGAATATCACGGAATCTGTGCAATTCAGTACACCGAAGCACATATCAATCCCGGCATCAGCGACCATATCGCAGATTTTCCGAGATTTCCGGTGCAGCCTCTTGAAGCACTGCTGGAGTTCGCCATTGCCGCGGTTCTTATCGTGCTGTTCATAAGGACCCGTACCCGTTACTCCCTTATAGCCATATATCTGTTTGTATACGGCATAATAAGATTTTCCGATGAGTTTCTCAGAGGGGATGCCGTAAGGGGACTGTGGGGGCCCTTCTCCACCAGCCAGTGGATAGCCCTGGGATCAGTGATCGGGGTGAGCATTTACTGGACCGCGGGTCATTTCAAAAGATCAGACAGCTCGGCAAACTGCTGAAGCGACAGAGCCTCTCCCCTTACCGTTTCGGAAAGCCCCATCCCCTTCAGA
>JABUTA010000491.1 GCA_021443845.1 Parasporobacterium sp. | reverse complement strand
ACCGGAAAGGTCGTTGCTGAAGCAACCAATACCACGATCGAGATAGCAGGAAGCGTATACAGCAATAAGGACGAAGCACTCTATAATGTGATGACATTTAATAACGCTGATCTTGTGTTTGCAGAGTCCTACGGAAAGTATGAGATATGGATCGGTTCAGAGGACGCCACGGTTGCCATTAAGGCTGACAGTGTTTCCTCACGTAACGGATTCAATGCCGCTTCAGCTCCTGCATTTGCCGAGATCCGCGGTAAGAATATTGCCATTATTACCGAAAACGGTGTGGGTGATAAGGATAATTACATAAGTATCGACTGTTCAGAGGATGGTGAACTGAAGCTTGATAATACATCCGGTGATGTGTTTATTACAGCACTTCGTCCGTTTGAGGAAGGTGTAAGCAGCTTAACTATCGGTCAGCTGAAGACTTCCGGAGAGCTGAATATTGCACTTCAGGGAAGAAAGCTTCTGGCAAAGGATCAGGATAACTCTCTTGTATCGTCAGGACTCAATATTACCGATGCATACAGTATAGGAACCGAAGAAACGCCGGTAAATAACAGATTTACCGGATACGCTGAACTCGATCTTACGGCAGAAGAAAGCATTTATTTGAATCAGGAAGGTGATGCTTACGTCAACAGGATCGCTGCAGGAGATACAGTAAGTCTTATTACGATCCCGGCCGGTAATCAGGCAGGAAACATCATTGATGCTTCTGCAGAAGGTACACCTGCTGTCACGGCAGATCACATTATCCTTATAACAACAGGTGAAGATGCTTCTGTAGGAACACCGGATAAGAAGATCACGCTTGAATTCAAGGGAACGGATAACGAGCTTGACTTAGAGTCAGTAAATGACATTTATGCAGCTGTCGGATCGGTAACCGATTCCGAAGGCAATGCAGCTGATCTCAATATCAAACTCGCATACAGTGTAGAAGGTTCGATCGTTATTGATATCAACAATAATAACAATAAGACAGTTACACTTACACGCGTAGATGCGGGAGTATAGGCAGCAATTAATACGGCA
>JABUTA010000490.1 GCA_021443845.1 Parasporobacterium sp. | reverse complement strand
GAGGTACTACCACCGCACCGTTGGATATGTAGAAGTTTACATAGCTTGCGGCAAGGCGTTCTCCTATCTCCCGGGTATCTTCACCTTCTTCGAATTCATAGCCTTCCAGGTCTTTTCCGGTTATGCATACCGGTGTTTTCGGTATGGGAAGGAGTGTGATCTTAAAGTTCCTTCCACTGGCATCGGTTTCATGTTCCAGAATGTTAAGAGCCTTTAGGCTTCTCTCATACTGGGGATCATTTTTATCATCCGTCCATGCAAGAAGTACTTCACCGGGTTTTGTAAAACAACAGAAGTTGTCCACATGTCCATTGGTTTCATCGTTATAAATGCCCTCAGGAAGCCAGATGATCTTGCGGACTCCCAGATATTTCATCAGGTTATCTTCTATCTCATCCCTGTCCATGTATGGGTTTCTGCCGGGGCTCAGGAGGCACTCCTCAGTTGTGATCAGTGTGCCTTCCCCGTCAACATGAATGGAACCTCCTTCCAGTACGAAATGCATGGCATCATACATATCGTCCCCCAGGGTTTCACATATACCTGCCGCAACCTTCTGATCCCTGTCCCAGTCTGCATACAGACCGTCATAGCTGCCGCCCCAGGCGTTGAACTGCCAGTTGATGCCCCGGCGGCTTTTGCTGCCGCCTGCAGGATCATGTTTTATCACAAATGTTGCGCCGGTATCTCTGGCCCAGGCATCATCTGTTTCGAAGGGTATTGTCTTAATATTGCTGCAGCCTTCGAAAGTTCTTACGGCATCCTCCAGCACTGCTGCTCCGGCCAACATATATACTGTTTCTGACTCTGCAATAGCCATAGCCACTTCTTTGAACGCCTTTCTGGCTGCAGAAGGATCCTTCTTCCAGGATCCCGGTCGTTCCGGCCATATCATCAGACACCCGGCATGTGGCTCAGATTCCCCGGGCATTCTGTATCCGTCTTCAGTTGGGGTTGATCTTAATACCTTACACATGATGAATAATAATTCGCTTGTTAATTGTGAATAATGCTTTTGATTCTTCCCGCTCATTTACCATATTA
>JABUTA010000048.1:9074-20095 GCA_021443845.1 Parasporobacterium sp. | reverse complement strand
TAAAAAATATGACAAAAACATTAAATAGCGTGACAAAAATGTTAAAAAATGATAAACTGTCGTAAAGTCGCTAACTTGGGTATTATTTTCAGTCATAGCATCTGCATAAAGTTCCGTATGACTGACGTTAATCTTAATCGGAGTAGTATAAGTTATGAAAAAAAATACAGTCAGAATTTTAAATGCTGCTGCAGTATTTATAATTATATTTACTTTTTTTGCACCTTCGGTTTCTGCATCTGAAATAGGGAATGTGCTGCCCACGGAATCGGCGAATGAGGCCGTTGCAGAAGTATATTATGATGATGCAGTAACTGACAGCATCTGTCTATATAATGATTCATATCCTGAATGCCTTCAGGAGGAAACAGGTGAAAATACTGTAACGGATGAAGTACGTGAAGATATCATCACTTCATCTGAGGATCTGGTTATACCCGGTGCTGAAACCGAAACTACTTCATATATTGACGAAAATGAATGTGGGATTGGATTCCCGGAAGATATGGAGGAAAATGAATCGGAATATGAATCCTCCATCAACGAAGAGTCTGTTAATGAAGAGCTGACATCAGAAGAGTGCTCTGAAATTGAAGATACTACGGAAAATATCCTTGAAGAAGATGCTGAATTGTCTGAATCACCCAGCAATTCCTGCGGTGATAATTTAATATGGTTTCTTTCGTCAGATGGTGTGCTTACTGTTTCCGGTTCAGGCAGCATGTATGATTTTGAATCAGCCGCCTCAACTCCCTGGTATGCAGATTCCCTTACCATTAAAAAAATAATAATAGAACACGGAGTTTTAAACATAGGAGATTATGCATTTTATGGATGCGGAAATGTAAAGGATATTACATTGCCTTCTACCGTAAATATCATAGGCAGAAATTCAATGACCGGTATTTGTGATACTGATATTTATTATTGCGGCTCATATCAGGAATGGAACAGTATTCTTAATTATTCTGCAAATACTTTTCTTGATTCATCTTCAGTCACCTTTACCTGCAATGAATCCGGTTTTGTCCGCATAAACAATACCTGGAAATGGTATTCCGACGGCTCGTTCTGCAGTGAAATGACCGGTCTTGTAAAAGGTGATAAAGAAGGAAAGACAGACTGGTATTATATCGTGAACGGAGTTTTTACAAAAGCCAAAGGAATTGCCAGGAAGGCTGATGGTTCTGACAAAAAGTGGTATTATGTCCAGGATGGTATGTTCACACGTAGTTCAGGCATTGCCAAAAAAGCAGATAATTCAGAAGAAAAATGGTATTACGTACAGGATGGTGTATATACAAAAGCAAGTGGGATCGCAAGAAAAGCAGACGGTACAAGCAGTGCCTGGCTTTATGTTGAAAACGGAGTGTTTAATGAAGCAACCGGAATAGCTCAGAAGGCTGACGGCAGCAGTACAGCGTGGTATTACGTAGAGGGCGGTGTCTATAAAAAAGTATCAGGTATTGCACAGAAGGCAGATCAATCCTCAACAAAGTGGTATTACGTATGCAATGGTAAATATACAAAAGCAACAGGAATAACCAGGAAAGCCGGGTGTACAACCGGTGCCTGGTATTATGTGGAAAATGGTGCTTTTACAAAAGCCACAGGTATTACAAGAAAAGTCGGAGCCACCTCAGGCAGCTGGTATTATGTCAAGGACGGCATATACACAAAGGAAACAGGAATAACCAGAAAAGTCGGAGCCACCTCAGGCAGCTGGTATTATGTTAAGGACGGCAAATACACAAAGGAAACAGGAATAACCAGAAAGGTCGGAGCCACCTCAGGCAGCTGGTATTATGTTAAGGATGGCAAATATACGAAAGCTACAGGATTAACCAGAAAAGCCGGAGCCACTTCAGGCAGCTGGTATTTTGTACAGAATGGTAAATTTACCAAATCTACGGGACTGGCAAAAAGAGCGGACGGTACAGGCAGCTGGTATTATGTCCGCAGCGGAGTTTACACGAAGGATACAGGGCTTACGCAGAAAATTACCGGAAATGACGAAAACTGGTATTATGTACTTAATGGCGTGTATAAAAAGGAAACTTTATATACAAACAAACTTGATGTAATGGATGCTGCATTGTATATGGTGGAAAATGGAGTGTGCAAAGGCATATATCAGGAAAATCCGAAGGTGGACGATGATTATGACGTAGATAATGGCGGGAAAACAGATGTTACTCCTTCTTTAGGGCTGAATATACCTGATCCGGGTACATCTGTTAATAACGATAAGATTATTTTCGATAATATCTATAACAATATGGATACTCCGTCCATATCCACAATTGAAAAGCTTCTGCTGGAGCATTTTAACGGAAACCAGGATTATGTTATATGTGCAATAGGATGGATGGAAGGAGAGGCCGACTATTCGTCAGATCCGTATCTGGGATACCTGTCAGCATCATGTGTAATAAATACGATAGATTATTATGCAGATACTGATTATGATATTTACGATGTGCTTCTGGGATGGGGCTGGTATTACAGTGCAGACAGACTTGCCGGCAGGTACAGCAATGCTAATCTTGATTCAACATTCAAATGTCTGTATCTTGCATTAAAATACCCTAATACTTCTGTTTACGGCTGTATGGGTTATAATTTTGCTCTTTCACAGGGATCATGGTATCTGGATAATTATGAATGTATTTATCTTTCTGATACAATTCAGTCTGAAAATGAGATAGCCAGTGTATGGGCAAAGAAATAATAATATATGTATAAGCAAACCGGATCAGATGCGTACAGGATCAATGTCCTGTACGCTTTTTTCTGTGGTATAATCTGCATATTTCACAGAAACAGCAGCGTAATACCTTTTCAGCCCTCCTTTTTTTGATCAACAGATTGTGAAACGATAAAGATAAATGATATAATGTCCGGGAGCACACGGCGGCCGGCACTTTTTATCTTACATACGTATATACTGTTCAGCTGAGGTCTGTATAGTAACCTGTGCTGACTCTGAACAAATAAGGTGATTATTTATATGAATGACGATATTTCCCTTAAATTTAAAGGACTTACAGAGCTCCTTATCAGAAAAAATCTTACTGCAGCCACAATGGAAAGCTGTACAGGAGGGCTTATCGCCTCAATGATAACTGATACCGAAGGCTCTTCATCGGTTTTCAAAGGTGCTTATGTAACATATTGCAATGAAGCCAAGATTTCATCGGGAGTACCTGCTGATGTGATCAGGTCTTATGGTGTATATTCGCCTCAGACTGCCGATGAAATGGCTGAAGCCTGCCGCAAGAACCTGTGCGCTGATATCGGAATAGGCATTACGGGAACCTTCGGCAACCAGGATCCCGTGAATGCTGACAGTGTCTGCGGTACTGTGTATTTCAGCATTTCATTTCATGGCAAAATATACAGGTTTTCCCTTGATATGAATACAGAACCTGACCGCAGATCATATAAGCTTAAGGCAGCAGAGCATGTATGCACCGGTCTGATGAGTATTCTCAGCATACTGGAATAGATTATTAAACAAACGGAGAAACTGATCATATGAAAATAACTGTATTAGATGTAAATACCCTGACCATTGGAGACCTTGATTTTTCATGTATTGACAGACTGGGAGATACGGAATATTACGATGTGATTCCTCATTCCGATCTTGCGGATGTGCTGAAGGATACTGATGCTGTGCTTATAAATAAGGCGGAAATGACACGTGAGGTAATAGAACAGCTTCCGAAGCTTAAATATATAGGTCTATTTGCTACAGGTTATAATAACGTGGACCTTGAAGCAGCTTCGAAGCAGGGGATTTCCGTGGTTAATGTGCCCGGATACAGTACTGATGCAGTTGCCCAGCATGTTTTCTCTTTTATCCTCATGAAAGCATCGAATATGCCTCTTTATAATGAAGCTGTTCACAGGGGTGACTGGGTGTACTCTGAATCATTTTCATTTTTTCCTTATCCCATTAATGAACTTGCAGGAAAGACTCTGGGAATTGTCGGATACGGCAATATAGGCAGAAAGGTGGCGGAAATAGGCCATGCATTCGGTATGAAAATCATGATCTCAACCAGAAGCCCTAAAGCTGACTGCCCATATATTCAGACGGATATTGAAACTGTTTTCAGAGAGGCTGATTATCTGTCCCTTAACTGTCCGCTGAATGATAAATCTTCAGGACTCGTGAACAGCAAGACTCTCCATATGATGAAGCCTTCGGCTTTTCTGGTAAATACCTCAAGAGGAGGCGTTGTAGTCTCGTCAGATCTGGCTGATGCCCTGAATAATGGTATTATCGCCGGAGCAGGTATTGACGTTCTTCCCGTTGAACCTATGCCTGCGAATGATCCCCTTCTCAAAGCAGCAAACTGTATAATTACCCCCCATATTGGATGGGCAGCTGCAGAGGCAAGGAAAAGATGTGTTGAGATGGTTGCGGATAATATTGAATCATGGCAGAATGGAAATGCTGTTAATGTAGTAAATTCACATCTGCTTTAATTAACTACATATATATTTATTGAGCTGTATTTATAGAAGGAGTTTAAAATGTTAGTAAACACAAAAGCAAAAGTTGGCGTATTTTCAATAGCATTAGGTGCTTATCTTCCTCAGTTTCCGAGCCTTGTCCCTGAATTTGAGGCACAGTACGATGCATTTAAGAAGACAATACCTGATACGGTTGAAATTATAGACGGAGGAATTGTTACTACAAAAGAACTGTCAATGAAAGCAGGAGATAAATTCCGTGCTGCAGATGTTGATCTGGTGATTCTTCAGCTTCTGACATATGCAACAAGTTACAACATGCTTCCTGCCATAAGAGATCTCAATGTTCCTGTTGTGCTGGTGAACGTGCAGAAGCTTAAAGCTCCTGATTATGCCAATACAGATACTGCAAAATGGCTAGGAGAACTTTATGCCTGCGGCGCAGTAGGCGAAATGGTTGCTGACCTGGAAAGAGCAGGAAAGAGACATGCGGTTATTACCGGAGTTGTAGAAGGGGGAGATGAATACGTTGCCCGTGAGATTGCCGACTGGTGCAAAGCAGCCCAGGTGAGAAGACGATTCCGTTACACAAATATAGCCCAGATCGGAAGACCTTATCCCGGAATGATGGACCTTTATATAGATGAGACTAATCTTTATAACAGGATGGGCCTTTATACAAAGCAGTTTGATTGGGAGAAAATGTGGGCAATTGCTGATGATATTACCGATGAAGCTGAAATACGCAGCAAAGCAGAAGATATTCTGGATACCTTTGACATTGAGGGGAGCGGTACAGTTGAAAAAGTCTGGGATATGGCAAAATATGTGGTCGCCTTTGAAAAGTGGGTTAAGGATGAGGAACTGGCTCTTGTTGCATCACATTATGACGGATTTGCACAGGGTGCTGCCGGAAAGCTTGACAGCATGCTGATACCGGCATTTTCCATGCTTATAAAGCAGGGAACTGCATGTGCAGTTGAAGGTGATATAAAGGTTGCCATGGCCATGAGTATTCTTAAGACTATCTCCGGCACCGGGCAGCTGTCTGAAATGTATTCAATTGATTTTAATGATGATATCTGTATTATCGGACACTCAGGCTCCGGTGATGCTGATATTTCAATTGCAAAGAAGCCTACAATGAAGATAGTAGACGTTTTCCACGGCAAGACAGGCGGAGGATATCTGACTCAGTTTTATCCTCCTGCAGGGGATATTACATATCTTGGAATCACACAGGATAAGGACGGACACTTCAAATTTGTTGTGGCTGAAGGCGTAAACGAAGACGGCCCTATATTTACATTCGGTGATACCAATATGAGAACCAGATTCACCATCGGTGCAAGAGAGTTTGTGAACAGATGGAGTGAGGCAGGTCCTACACATCATATGGCAGCTGCCGTGGGAAGGCATATTGATACCATACTTAAGGTTGCGAAGATACTTGACGTTGAAGTTGATATTGTGACAAGATAATCATCCTGCAGAACAATTTGCATAGTATAATAAAGCTCCGGCAGTATGTGCCGGAGCTTTTGATGTGAATTTTAATGAAAAACGATCAGCTCTTCAGAATACCGCTTCTGTCTATAACATCAATCATTTCTTCAATTTCTTCAACCGGAAGGACAAGGGCAAATCTGACATATCCTTCACCGCATTTTCCGAAAGCACTGCCGGGGGTACACAAAACTCCGGTAGCATCCAGCAGTTTCATGCAGAATTCCTGGGATGAACTGAAATTTTCAGGTATTCTGCACCAGGTGAACATGGTACCTTCACCATCTTTTACATTCCATCCTATACGTCTGAGTCCGCCGCAAAGGGCATCTCTTCTTTCCTGGTATTTTAAGCACTGTTCTTTAACTTCCTCAAGGGGTCCTGTGAGGGCTGCGATGGCAGCCTTCTGTATCGGATAAAACATACCGAAATCATACTGGCTTCTCAGAAGCTTCATTGCATCGATTATCTGTTTGTTTCCGATAACGAATGAAATCCTTGCGCCGGTAACATTGAAGGATTTGGAAAGTGAGAAGAATTCTATGCCGGCTTCCTTTGCTCCCGGATGATTAAGAAAAGAGTCGCCGTATCTCTCATCGTAAATAATATCCGAATAGGCATTATCATGAACTACGATGATATTATATTTCTCTGCAAATTTTATGAGTTCATTGTAGAATTCACCGGAAGCAACTGCACATACTGGATTGTATGGATATGACACCATTATGTACTTTGCCCGCTTTGCTATGTCTTCAGGTATACTGTCAAAATCCGGCAGGAAATTGTTTTCTTCTTTAAGCTCATAAAAATACAGTTCAGCATCACCCAGATATGCGCCTACCTCAAATACAGGATATCCCGGATCAGGGAGCAGAACCACATCGCCGGAATCGCACAGTGCCAGACCCAGGTGGGCAACTCCTTCCTGAGAGCCAGTTACGGACATTATCTCATCTTCGGATATTTCAACACCGAATCTTCTCTTATAATAGTCTTTTACGGCTGACAGCAGCTCAGGAGTGTCTCTGAGAGTGTAGTGCCAGTTTTCCGGATCCTGTGCAGCTTCTGTGAGGGCTTTTATGATATGATCCGAAACGGGGAAATCCGGGGTGCCCACAAACAGATTATACATTTTGCGGCCTGTCTTCATAAACTCTTCTTTTCGTTCGTTAAGAGCCGCAAAAATGCCTGTCTGAAAGTGGCTGAGTCTTTTTGCTGTATTTATGATCATGGATATTTTCCTCCGAATATTATGTCTAACCATATTAAGATACTCTTGATATGCCTGTAAGTAAAGGCTTTTTTGAAATATACAGTTGACTTAATAATTTATTATCTGTAAGATATTAGACTGGGAAAACAATAAAAGAAAGGAATTTTTACATGTATTCTTACGATACCCTCTATGCTCAGGATCCTGAAATCGCTCTGGCAATCAGCGGGGAACAGGACAGAGAGCATTCTCATCTCGAACTTATTGCATCGGAAAATTTTGTAAGCCCTGCCGTAATGGCTGCTATGGGCAGCTGTCTTACAAACAAATATGCTGAAGGCTATCCGGGTAACCGTTATTACGGCGGATGCACATATGCGGATATTGTTGAAAATCTGGCCATCGAAAGAGCTAAAAAGCTTTTTGAATGTGAATATGTTAATGTTCAGCCTCATGCAGGAGCTCAGGCCAACTCAGCTGTTGAAGCAGCCATACTTAAACCAGGTGATACCATGATGGGTATGGACCTTAACAGCGGCGGACATCTTACACACGGCAGTAAGGCCAATCTTTCAGGGTCTATTTATAACATCGCATCATATGGCGTAAATGAAAGCGGATATATTGATTATGATGAAGTACTCAGAATTGCAAAGGAAGCACGTCCGAAACTCATCATTGCAGGTGCTTCTGCATATCCCCGTGCAATTGATTTCAGAAAATTCCGTGAGATAGCTGATGAAGTGGGAGCATACCTTATGGCTGATATCGCGCATATTTCCGGTCTGTGCTGTACAGGAGAGCATATGAGCCCCATACCATATGCTCACGTTACAACATCTACCACTCATAAGTCCTTAAGAGGACCAAGAGGCGGTATGATCATGGCAAGTAATGAAATAGCTGAAAAGGTAAAGCTCAACAAAGCGATTTTTCCCGGAATGCAGGGTGGCCCCCTTGTTCATGTTATTGCTGCAAAGGCAGTATGCTATAAGGAAGCTCTGCAGCCTTCATTCAAGGAGTATGCAAGGCAGATCAGAAAGAATGCAGCTGCCCTTGGTCAGGCACTTATGGACAGAGGCTTCACTGTATTTTCTAACGGTACTGACAATCATCTGCTTCTCATTGATCTCAGACCTGCAGGAATTACCGGAAAAGATGCAGAGAACAGACTTGATCAGGCAGGAATTACCTGTAACAAGAATGCTATTCCTAATGATACAGCATCCAAGTCCGTTACAGGCGGTATCCGTCTGGGAACACCTGCCATTACTACCAGAGGATGCGTTGAAAAGGATATGGAAACCATTGCAGAGTGCATAAAGCTGGTACTTTTTGAAAATACACCTGCTTCAATTGAACAGGCATCAAAAATGGTAAATGAATTAACAGAGAAGTATCCGTTATACAGATAAATCTTTTATTAAGACAGAATATAAGAAAAGCACCGTAATTTATAAGATTACGGTGCTTTGTTTAATCTGACAGGTTATTATTTAAGCGGGGTTCCTGTAAGCTGTTCATATGCCTGGAGATATTTCTCGATGGTCTTATCTACAATATCCTGAGGCAGGGTCCAGTCATTATCAGGATTAGCTTTGAGCCAGTCTCTTGCAAACTGTTTGTCATAGGAGGGCTGTCCGTGTCCCGGTTCATAGGAATCTGCTGGCCAGAAGCGGGAACTGTCAGGAGTAAGCATCTCATCACCTATATACATTACACCGTTTTCATCGAGACCGAATTCGAATTTGGTATCAGCGATAATGATGCCGCACTTACGGGCATAATCTGCACACTTCTTGTAAAGTGCGATAGTGCAGTCCCGGAGCTGCTTGGCATATTCTTCCCCATGGCCCGGAAATGCCTTTTCAAGATGAACGATGCTCTGTTCATAAGAAATATTTTCATCATGGTCACCGATTTCGGCCTTGGTAGAAGGAGTGTAAATAGGTTCAGGGAGCTGATCGGATTCCTTCAGGCCCTCAGGAAGTCTGATACCGCAAACCTCACCTGTTTTGCAGTAGCTTGCCCAGCCGCTTCCTGTGATATATCCCCGGACAATGCATTCAACAGGGAGCATGGTAAGCTTTTTTACCATCATGCTGTTTCCGTCAAACTGAGGCTGACGGAAGAATTCAGGCATATCATTTACATCGGTTGATATCATATGGTTAGGGATTATATCCTTTGTATAATCGAACCAGAATTTAGATATCTGAGTGAGTACTGTGCCTTTTTTGTTAACTTTGTTGTTAAGGATCACGTCAAAGCAGCTGATACGGTCTGTTGCGACGAGAATAAGAGAATCTCCGTTATCATATATCTCTCTGACTTTGCCTTCTTTGATTGGTTTTAATTCAGTCATTTTTTACTCCTGTAATCTGATGGTTTTAATCTGATATCCTTATATATCCTGAGGGGAAAGGTACAGATGTTGATAAAATTCAGATATGTATTTTATCATATACTGAAAAATAAGTTAATAATATAAACGGTATTTGAGTTAAATTCAGCAGTTTTTCAGCAGGTTTACTTCTTCAGAAGTCAATTCCCTGTATTCGCCGGTTTTAAGGGCAGGATCAAGCACCAGCGGCCCCATCTGAAGTCTTTTAAGATAAGTTACAGGCTTTCCGAGATAACCCAGCATTCTTTTAACCTGATGGAATTTCCCTTCATGTATGATGACATATGCTGAGTTTTCGGAAACTGTTTCAAGAACACCCGGTAAGAATTCTGTCCCGTCGGCAAGAGTGATGCCCTTGGAAAATGCTGTACAGTCATCCTGAGTGAGCATTCCGTCAACTTCAGCATAATATTTTTTATCAACATGTTTACCGGGTGAAAGCAGGTTATGAGCCAGGAGACCGTCATCTGTTATGAGGAGAAGACCTTCTGTGTCTATATCAAGACGTCCCACGGGAAAAAGATCAATACGACTGTATTTATCCGGAAGAAGATCCATGACAGTTCTTAACTTTCCGTCCTTTGTTGCTGTAATAACACCCTGGGGCTTATTCAGCATAATATATGTATTTGTTCTGTAATTCAGCTGTATGCCGTCAATGACAATAATAGCAGACCCGGGATCATATTTTGATTCGGGACCTGGAGGAAAACTGCCGTTAACAGTTACTTTTCCTGCTTTGATCAGGTCCTTAACCTGCCTGCGGGAGTATTCACCTGTTGAAGATATTATTTTATCAAGTCTCAGTAATGCCATTGTGTAAAGTTTTCCGTTAATTTAAAGGCCGGTTCTGTTGCAATCATAGATAATATGATATATTAACAAAATCTGCAATAAGATAAAAGTCTATGTAAAATAACACATTGATCGAAACCAGGATAAACGGCTGATATGAGCATTAAAAAATACAGTGCTGCTGCATTGTTTATAATATTAATACTGATGACTGGATGCGGACAGGCAGGGAAAAGTCAAGATGAGGGCAAAACAGTTAATATTTTTGCAATGGATACCTTTATGACAATGACTGCCTACGGAGAGAATGCTGAAACTGCACTTGAAAAAGCGTCAAAGGAGATAAACAGACTCGACATACTTCTTTCAACAGGCAATCCGGAAAGCGAAATATATAAACTGAACGAAGCAGGACACGGAATATTATCATATGACAGTTCATATCTGCTGAGGGAGTCTCTGCGGATCAGTTCTCTGACCGGCGGTGCATTTAATCCTCTTATATATCCTTTGATGGAAGTGTGGGGATTTACGGATAAGAATTATAAAGTTCCAAAGCAGAGTACTATAGATGACCTGCTCCTGCTGACGGATACAGAAGATATAGATATGATA
>JABUTA010000048.1:7827-8989 GCA_021443845.1 Parasporobacterium sp. | reverse complement strand
TTTGTGGATGAAATCCTCAGGGAAAACGGTGTCAGAAGTGCGGTTATAAGTCTTGGGGGCAATGTTCAGACACTGGGGAGCAAGCCGGATGGCACAAAATGGAAAATTGCAATAAGAGATCCTGAAAATCCGTCAGGTTATCTTGGCATAGTAACAACAGAGGAAAAAGCGGTAATTACATCAGGTGCTTATGAAAGATTTTTCGAAGAAGACGGAATAAATTATCACCATATTCTGAATCCTTCGACAGGATATCCTGCTGAGAGCGGGATCATATCCTCCACAGTCATATGTTCAGACGGAACCCTTGCTGACGGTCTTTCTACGGCTCTGTACGTAATAGGACTGGAAAAATCCTCAGATTTATGGAAAAACTCTGATGTTGAATTTGATTTCATATTAATGACTTCCGATAAACATGTATATATTACTGAGAATATAAAAAACGACTTTATTTCCGATTACAGCTATTCAATAATTTCAAAGTGAGAACAGGCAATTCCTATTTATGAAACCGAAGAATCAATACAGAATATGCAGAAACGATATTATACTGGCAGGAGTTTACGCAGCTGCAGCAGTTATTATCCTTATATGTATATCGGTTTTCAGATCCGGTTCTTCAGCTGACCGGGTTCTGATTACCTTATCAGGCAATGTATACGGAACATATAATCTGCATGAAAACAGAATCATTGAAGTAGAATCGGAGAATTCTTCCAATATAGTTGTTATTGAGGACGGCGCTGTATATATGAAAGAGGCTGACTGCCCTGACAGATACTGCATATCAACAGGAAAGATATCCCGGGTGGGGGAGACTATAGTGTGTCTTCCTCACAGAATTGTTGTTGAGTTGGAAAAAAGTGAAGGCAGCAGTGCTGATATTGATGCAATAGCACAGTAAAAATTACGCATAAAATAACTGACTGCCGTGTCTCGTTGATTGAAGGTGATCGAAATTGGCTAAAAAAGCTGCTGTATCAGGTATATTTGCCGCACTGGCTCTTATCATGAGTTATGTTGAAAGTTTATTGCCGCTTAATTTTGGTATTCCGGGTGTAAAACTGGGTCTGGCAAACATAGTTATTGTTGCAGGTATGTATTTACTGCCTGTTCCTTATGTATGCATTATCTCATTGGTCAGGATATTGTTATCGCG
>JABUTA010000048.1:2070-6591 GCA_021443845.1 Parasporobacterium sp. | reverse complement strand
GAAGTTCATCATGATGATGAAAAGGAAATGTTCCTGGCGGATCTGGGCCTTACGGAGTCATGTCTCGATAAACTTATCAAGGCAAGCTTTTCACTGCTGGGTCTTACTTCATTCCTTACTGCAGGCCCTAAGGAAGTCAGAGCCTGGACTATTAAAACAGGTACTAAAGCTCCCCAGGCTGCCGGTAAGATCCATTCCGACTTCGAAAGGGGATTTATTAAAGCAGAAGTTGTCAACTATGATGATCTTATTACTCTGGGGTCATATGCTGCTGCCAGAGATAAAGGACTTGTAAGAATTGAAGGCAAGGAATATGTGGTCCGCGACGATGATATCATTGTTTTCAGGTTCAATGTCTGATCAATGTATTTCCAGACGATTTCTCGGGGTGATTATTTCACCCCGGTTTTTAATATGTTCCGGATGGTAATACTTCGGAATATGTTCTTGTTATCAACAGATTTCATCAAAGCATGGTAAAAATATGAATAACAGTGCAATGATACGGTTTCCGCATCTCGGTATTTCGATTCCGGATTTTGACAGGGGATTTTCAATTTTCGGGATTCGAATAGCATTCTATGGAATTCTCATAGCCCTGTCTGTGCTGATCGCAGTTATTTTATGCGTCAGACAGGCAAAGAGGACGGGGCAGAATCCTTCTGACTATTATGATCTGGCAATAATCTGTGTTCTTTCGGCAATAGTCGGAGCCAGAATATATTACATTCTGTTCAATATTGAGTATTATATTGATAATCCCTCTGAAATACTTAATATCAGAAATGGAGGGCTGGCAATTTACGGAGGCATTATAGGGGGATTTATTGCGGCTTTTATAGTATGCAGAGTAAAAAAAATATCAGTGCTTCAGGCCCTGGACACAGCAGCTCCTACTATTGCCCTTGGGCAGGCTATTGGCAGATGGGGTAATTTTTTCAATCTGGAAGCCTATGGCGATTATACTGACTGTGTTTTTGCCATGCAGATACGTGCCGCAGATGCGTCAGGGGTAATTACGGACAATATCCGAAATCATATGGTAAATATAAATGGTACTGATTATATCCAGGTGCATCCCACATTTCTGTATGAATCTGTATGGTGTTTTCTTCTGTTTGCGGCAATAATGTTATTCAGGAAATATGCGTCCTATAACGGAGAAATACTTCTTTGGTATCTCGGTGGATATGGACTGGAAAGAATGATAGTAGAGGGCCTCAGAACTGATTCTCTGAAAATCGGAAATACAGGCATACCGGTTTCACAGCTGCTGTCAGCTGTTTTGCTGGCAGGATCGTTGACGGTACTCATCATAATGAGAATAAATATCAAAGGGAGAAAAAATAAAAATGGCATTTGATAAAGCTTCAGAATATCTGGAGAAAAAAGGTTACAAAGACAGAGTTATGCAATTTGAAGTGTCCAGCGCAACTGTTGAGCTGGCTGCTGAAGCTGTGGGTACAGACCCTGCAAGAATAGCAAAATCGCTGACTTTTATGGTTGACGAAAAACCTGTTATGATTCTCTGTGCAGGAGATGCTAAGGTTAATAATTCCAAATTCAAAGGTTTTTTCCATACAAAAGCCAAAATGCTTACACCTGAACAGGTGCATGATCTTATCGGACATGACATAGGGGGAGTATGCCCATTCGGAATAAATGAAGGAGTTACGGTTTATCTGGATGAATCCCTTAAGCGGTTTGATATTGTATATCCTGCCTGCGGAAGCAGCAGCAGTGCCGTAAGGCTTTCAATTCCGGAGCTTGAGGAAGTATCCGGTTTCACCCAATGGGCTGATGTAACGGTATATTGATGTGCAGATAAAAAGGAGCCCTCTGTTTTTGCAGAGGGCTGTTTTTAACGGTTATCTCTTGTGAGTTTTTTCATCCATTTATATTTTCTGAAGTGTATGAATGCAGGTATTCCTTTGAAGAACTGATCTGACTGAATGCATAAAACAACCCATCCCACCGGAAGCTTCCACCAGAATGCAGCCATAAAGGACAGGGGAACCACTATACACCAGGTACTGATAAGATTGACCGCCATGTTCCATTTTGCATCTCCGCCTCCCTGGATAATGCCGAAGCATACAGGCATCTGGTAGGACATTCCCACCATTACAAAGGACATAATTACGATAAGCGTCCCCGCCATTTCCATGGCTGAGGAATTGAAGCTTCCCTCATAGAGGGAAAGAAGCGGATTCTTTAATGCAAAGAGAGCTGCACCAAGCACCACACCCAGGCCTATACATACTACACTGAGAGTACGTCCGTCTGATTTTACCCGTTCTATATTGCCCCGGCCTATAGCCTGGCCGATCATAACCGCCGATGTGGCAGACATTGCCTGTACCACAACCTTCAGATACTGATAAAATGTAGTCGCTACTGAATTTGCCGCAATTGCATCGGAAGAGAGATGCCCCAGTATTGCAGTCTGGAGAGGTACGGAAATACTCCATAATACTGAAGCACCTACAGTGGGCACTGCAATTTTTATGAAATCCTTAAACAGCTGTCTGTCAGAGGCAAGCCATTTTCCGGTAAACAGCATGAGCTTTTTGTCAAATCGTGCCATGTATACAACAATTATGGCCAGTTCTACGATTCGGGCAATAAGAGTGCCTATTGCGGCACCTTTGATTCCCATAGCCTGAAATCCAAGTTTTCCGAATATGAGTACATAATTTATACCTGCATTTATTATAAGAGACACTATGGAAACGTAAAATGAGATTTTAACCGTACCTACTGCTCTCAGTGCGGCCATAAGAACATTGGACAGAAGGAACAGCAGAAATGTCCATACAATGATCGAAAGATACGTCCTTCCTTCTGAGATGATAGCCGGGTCAGAGGTGAAAATACCAAGAATGCTGTCGGGAATTATCAGGCATACTGCAATAAATATTCCGCTGATGACCAGGGAAGCTTTAAGGGTAATGCCTGTAAGTTTTCTTATGGGTTCAGGCTTTCCTTTTCCCCAGTACTGGGATGATATGGTTACAAGGGAATTTCCCAGGGAAATGGCAAACTGCTGTATCACAAAAAAAATCTGGTTTACTGTTGCAGCACCGGAAAGAGCAGTCTGGGAATAACTGCCCAGCATGATATTGTCGATCATGTTTACCGAAAATGCCACCAGATTCTGCAATGCTATTATGATAAGCATTGAAAAAAGAGTTTTATAAAATAACCTGTCTTTTGTGAAAAAGGCTGTTTTTTCCATTTCTGATCATTCCTCCCAAAACAGGATTCACTTTAGCATATTTCTCATTTAAATACCATAACAGGCACTCAGGAATGTCTGCGAAGTATAAATTTATCATCTTTATTCACAAAAAATTTACAAATATGATATACTATCTCCTGTATATGCCGGTAACAGGCCGGGATCATTCCTGATATCAGTTAACGGAGGATTTTTATGAAGGAATTGAAGAGAGTATTATTGAAGCTCAGCGGTGAAGCACTGGCAAAGGACGGTGCTTATAACGAAGATGAAATCAAAAGAATTGCAGGCCAGGTTAAGGTACTCTATGACAAAGGGGTTGATGTCTGCATCGTTATAGGAGGCGGAAATATCTGGAGAGGACGTACCGGAGTTGAAATAGACAGGCCGAAGTCAGATACCATCGGAATGCTTGCCACGGTAATGAACTGTATATATGTTTCCGAACATTTCAGATATGCAGGTATGAAAACAGCAGTTCTTACACCATTTGTATGCGGAAGCTTTACGGAACTGTTTTCGAAAGATCTTGCAAACAGGTATTTTGAGGAACACAGAGTTCTGTTTTTTGCCGGCGGCACAGGCCATCCTTTCTTCTCAACCGATACAGGTATGGCACTGAGAGCCATCGAACTTAATGTCGACATGATTCTGGCTGCAAAGGCAATAGACGGCGTTTATGATAAGGATCCTGCTAAATATCCTGATGCCGTACGTTTTGACCGGATCAGCATAGACGAGGTTGTGGAAAAGCAGCTGGGAGTAATAGACCTGTTTGCATCATGTCTTCTCCTTGAACACAGGATTCCCATGAGGATTTTCTCTCTTTACGAAGAAAATTCAATTCAGAATGCACTGTCTGATGACTTCAACGGAACAGAAGTTACAACAGATTAAAATCAGCCATATTAAGATATTATATATTTATACAGGGGGTATTTTTTATGACAAGCGAAAGATTAGTAAAATATGAAGAGAAAATGGATAAGACTCTTGACAGCCTTGCAGCCGAATACCAGGGAATAAGAGCAGGCAGAGCAAATCCTCATATTCTTGATAAACTTACAGTTGATTATTACGGAGTACCCACACCACTTCAGCAGGTGGGAAATATATCTGTTCCCGAACCAAAGGTTATCGTAATCTCTCCATGGGATGCAACTCTTGTAAAAGCCATAAAGAAAGCCATTATGACATCTGATATCGGTATCAACCCTTCTGATGACGGCAAGAACGTACGCCTCGTATTTCCTGATCTTACAGAAGAACGCCGTAAAGAT